>JBAXJW010000170.1:0-3826 GCA_037137635.1 bacterium
CTATTAATTTCACCCAACGCTAATGCTAATGTCCAAACTAAAACTGTTCGCTATTTTGGAGAAGCTCGCAAAAACGATCAAATAGTCTACAGCGAATCACACGAAGTCACTTACGATAAAAAAAACAAACTCCTTAAATCAAAGACGCTCTACAAAGCACCAGACGGAACTACTCTTTCAGAAATTGAATCAGACTTTAGAGAAAGCCATTCCCTACCCGCACACATTGTAAAAGATCTTGCATCAAAAAGAACATACGGAATTCGCTATGAAAACAACGAAGGAATCATGTTTCATCAAAACCCCGAAGAAACAGAAAAAACAAAACCCACTCCTACGCAGAATGAAGATGAGCTTTTCGTTGCTGCCGAAGGGCTTCATTACTACATTCTTGAAAACTTTGACCTCGTCTTGAGCGAACAAAAAATTCCCATAAGATTTATACTTCCCAGCGTTTTTGATTACTTTCGCTTTAATCTTCAAGTTGAAAAAGAAATGCCCGACGAAATCGTTGAATTTAGCGTTAAGGTTAAAAGCTTCTGGCTCAAGCTTTTTGCTCCTAAAATGATACTTCGTTACAACAAAGCTCAAAAAAAACTTCTCTATTACAAGGGGCTCTCCAACATCAGAGACAAAAATGGAGACAGGCAAGTTGTTGAAATAAACTATTCATACGATAATTAAAAAACCATGCGCAGCTTTTTTTTTAAAATATTCGCAATTTCCACACTCACACTTCTTCAATCTTGCCAAAGCAATACAAACCTAAAAGGACTTCAGCCCGTTAACGCAATTCCCTTAAAGAATATTCTTGGCCAATGGTATGTGATCGAAACCATCCCCAGCAGCTTTGAAGTGGGATGTTCAAACTCAATTGAAAACTACACTCTTCGAAAAGATAACAAAATCGACGTTCACTTTACTTGCAAAAAAGAAGAAAACAAAACACTTAATCTCGATCAAGTTGCAAGTATTCTCGACACCACCAATAATTCCACCTGGAGAATACGCTTTCTTTTATGGCGATGCATCCCTCTGCATTTTCCTTATGTGATTACAGACTTTAGCAAAGAAAAAGAATTCGTAGTCGTAGGCTACCCGAGCAGAGAATATGTTTGGATTATGAGCCGAAATAAAAAGATCGAAAGCTCCACTCTTAATAAAATTCATCAAAAACTTATCAATGAAGGCTATGATTTAAAAAAGCTTGTGCAAGTGAAGCAAGATTAAAAACTAGTGGAAGCTTTCGCCTTCAAAATCTTTGATCTCAACTTTGATTCCGTAAAGTGAAATCACCACATCGCGAATAAATTGCCCCATAGAAACACACAACAAAGCTAGAGCTATGAGGAATAAAGTCGCAGCTAACTTTTCTACATGTAATTTATAAAGCAAAGACATAAAGACACAACTGATCGTGAGGACCACTAAAAAAACACTCATCGACGCACACGCCATCATGGTGCGCAACTGACGACAGCGCTTGTATATGATTCGCAATTGATAAACATAAGCCTTGCGCTTTTCTTGTGTAATCTTTTCTCCCTGAAAACCGAGGATATCCAAAATAGATCTTGTTCGATCGATACAACGAGCATAACGACCCGCCATCAACGTCAACAAAATAGCCAAGCCCGAAATAATCATCGCAGGTGCTACCGTTGCCTGCATGATTCCTAAAAATGAATTTAGATTAGAAATATCATCCATAATCTTATTATTGTCCTCGTTCTTATTTTTACCTTAGATCATTGCGGCTTAGAAGACTTTTTGTTTGAATAGATCTTATGAACAGTGGATGGAGGAACGATTTTGAATCCACCCCTTCGCTTCCCGAAGCGCACTCCACCGTGCCTGTGTCTGACGACAAAAGCATCCATTTCCTCAAAAAGCTCCTTGCCTTCTCTGGACCCGGCTTAATGGTGGCCGTTGGCTACATGGATCCGGGCAACTGGGCCACGGACTTGGCTGGAGGCGCACGTTTTGGCTACACACTTTTATTTGTCATCTTTTTTTCAAACTTGATGGCCATGCTCCTTCAGCATCTCTCCCTTAAGCTTGGCATCGTTACCGGCAAAGACCTTGCTCAAGCCTGTCGGCACGCCTATTCCAAACCCGTCGCTATTGCGCTGTGGATTCTCTGTGAAATCGCCATATGCGCCTGCGACCTAGCTGAGATCATCGGCTCAGCAATTGCTCTCAACCTGCTATTTAAAATTCCACTCACATACGGAATCCTCTTAACCGCACTCGACGTGATGATCATTTTTTATCTGCAATACAAAGGTTTTCGCGCACTCGAAGCCTTTGTCACAGGACTTATATTGATTATAGGCGGATGCTTTCTTTATGAAATCATCATCGCGCAACCCGTTTGGGGAGAACTCCTCAAAGGCTTCATCCCGACTGCGGAAGTTATCAAAAATCCCGAAATGCTCTATATAGCGATTGGAATCTTGGGGGCTACCGTCATGCCCCACAATCTTTACCTTCATTCAAGTATTGTCCAAACTCGGGCTTTTGAGAGAAATGACAAGGGTAAAAAGTTTGCGATTAAATTTGCAACGATTGATTCAAACATAGCCCTTTTTCTTGCGTTTCTTGTGAACGCTGCCATTCTTGTTTTAAGCGCAAGTGTCTTTCATGGAACTCCTCACTCAAACATTGCAGACATAAGCGACGCCTATCATCTACTAAGTCCAGCACTTAGTGATTCATGGGCAAGCATCTTGTTTGCAATTGCCCTTTTGGCTGCAGGACACAACTCCACTCTTACAGGAACTCTTGCAGGACAAATCGTGATGGAAGGCTTTTTGAATTTAAAAATGCGTCCATGGCTCAGGCGTCTTCTCACTCGATCAATCGCCCTCATTCCCGCACTCATCGTTGCCTCTCTTTATGGAGAGCACGGTGTTGGAAATCTCCTGATATTTAGCCAAGTTATACTTTCGCTCCAGCTCAGTTTTGCAGTCGTTCCCTTGGTTCAGTTTACGAATGACAAAAGGAAAATGGGAAACTTTGCGAATAGAAAAGTTCTTCGTTATAGCGCATGGATATGCGCTGGCCTTATCATCGCCTTGAACTCTTATCTTTTAGTGTTCACCCTGAAAGAATGGTTTCAGACAAAATAGCCTCGATTTTGTCCTTCAACGACCTTCCCAAAGATTGATTGCAGCGAACATATGACGTTACAACTTTTAGAATGCAATACAAGTCGTGAATTCTTGTCTGAATGCCTCAAAGTCAAACAGCAAAAGAACCCTCGATATTCACTTCGAAAGTTTGCTCGTGACTTAAATTTTAGCCCTTCAACTCTGTGCGAAGTTTTAAAAGGAAAGAAAAATCTTTCCGAAACTTCGACACTCAAAATTATTACGAAACTTAAATTGAAATCAAAAGAAAGCAGATTACTTTAACCAACTTTCTTCGATGGAGAGATGCCGAAACCCCGAACTTCGTAGCATTATCCAAGACCAAATCGGGCAAAAACATAAAAAAAGAAACATCATCGATCTTTCGACTGATAACTTTAAAACAATCGCTGAATGGCATCACAGCGCCATTATCGCAGCCTGCGACATGGACGAGAAGATGACTCCTCAAAAACTTGCTAGATTATTGAACGTACCTGGTCACGAAATCTATCAAGCCATTGAAAGAATGGAGAGACTTGGAATTTTAAAACAAGAAATTACCGGAGAAATCCACCCTCTTGAAAACGACGTGATGATTCAAAAAGCCGCAGAGAATGCAACTGAGCAAACAAATGATGAGAAAATATATGGCACGGAAACTTTTGCTTTTGATGATAAAGATCTACCTAAAC
>JBAXJW010000171.1:0-3777 GCA_037137635.1 bacterium
GTAAACTGCTTTACTTGATTGGCCAAGAACCCAATCTAATGCTGCTTGACGAGCCCACGAACTATCTCGATCTAGAAACAACTCTTGTCTTGGAAAATTTTCTTCAAGGATACAAAGGTGCATTTTTATTAATTTCTCACGATCGAGAATTTTTACGTAGAACAACAGATCACGTTGTTGAAGTCGAACAAGGTGACATCACCAAATACAACGGCAACATCGACGATTACTTTGAACAAAAAACGCTGCTTCGAAGCCAACTCGAATCACGAGCTCTTTCTCTGCAAGAAAGAAGAGACGAAGTCCTGGCTTTCGTTGCGCGCTTTGGAGCAAAAGCCAGCAAAGCAAAACAAGCTCAGTCTCGATTGAAATCACTCGATCGAATGGAAAGCATCGAACTTAAAGCGCTACCTGTAACAGCTGCCATAAAACTTCCCCCTCCTACTCATGCGGGAAAAAGCATCATCACCATGACGAACGTGAATCTTGGTTATGGAGAAAAAACAATTCTCAAAAAAATTGATTTCACTCTTCTTAACGGAGATCACCTTGCAGTTGTAGGGCTAAATGGAGCTGGAAAATCAACTTTCCTCAAAGCTCTTGCTCAAAGACTCGAACCTCAAGCAGGAAACATTGAACTTGGTTATCAAGTGAGCATTGGCTATTACGCACAACATGTTGCCGAGAGCTTAGATGCGAAAAAAACTGTCATTCAAGAAATGACTGCCAAAGCTCACCCAGAGGTCAGCCGGCAAGAAGGCCTCAACATGGCAGGATCTCTTTTATTTTCGGGTGATGATATTCATAAAAAAATATCTGTTTTAAGCGGAGGAGAAAAATCACGAGTGGCTCTGGGACAAATCCTTCTTCAAAAAGCCCCTTGCCTCATTCTTGATGAACCTACCAACCACCTAGACTTTCAAACTGTCGAAGCTCTCACCCAAGCTCTCACCTCATACGAGGGAACGCTCGTTGTGGTGAGCCACGATAGAAGCTTCATCCGTCGTGTTGGAAAAAAAATAGTCGAGATCAACCACGGCAAAGCGAGCATTTATCCTGGATCTTATGACGAATATATCTGGAGTCTTGAAAAAGGAATTCTTTCCGAACGAGTGGACAACTCAGCAACTTCAGCTCAAATAAAATCCAGTATTCAAAAGCCCATAGAACTACCTAAAGAATCTCGAAAAGAAATTGAGCAAAAAAAACGCCTGCTTGAAAAAACAATCGAAAGAGCTGAGAAAAAACTCTCAACCCAACAACAAAACCTAGTTGAATTAAACTCCTTACTTGCATCCGGACTGAGCGGAGACGAGCTTCAAAACAAACTTCTTGAATTGCAAAAGCTCCAAGCTGAAATCGAAAGCCTCGAAAAAGAGTGGATACAATCGAGCGAAGAGCTTGAAAGCCTCAAAAACCCCCATCCCAACGACATTTAAACCCTTCCTTTTTGATGAAAAATCAAAAAAGAACTGGTAGTTTGGTGCGTCTTAATTGAAAGATTAAAAGGAGTTTCGGTAATTTATGAATATATTTTCGACCTTACAAAAAATGGGGAAATCCCTCATGCTTCCCGTATCTGTTCTTCCTGTTGCAGGAATTTTGCTCGGAGTGGGCGGTGGTTTTTTAGCAAGTGCGGGTAAAGGCGGAATCGTTCTGGGTTCAACGGCTAAACTCTTTTTTGAAATTCTTCAAAATGCAGGCGATCCTATCTTCGCCAGTCTTGCACTTCTTTTTGCAATCGGAGTCGCTCTCGGCTTTGCACAAAACGAAGGTGTCGCAGCTCTTGCCGCTGTTGTGGGCTTTGTCGTTCTTCAAGGAACCACAGGCACAATGGCAAAATACTTGGGCGTAACTCCCTCAAAAGTTATGGGTATTGAAGCTATCAACACTGGTGTTGTGGGCGGTATTATCGCAGGTGCAATTGCGGCTTACATGTTCAACAGATTCTACAAAATCAAACTTCCTGCTTACTTAGGATTTTTTGAAGGAAAACGTTTCGTTCCCATCGTGACTGCTTTTGCATGTATCTTTGCGGGTGTTGCGTTGAGTTTTGTATGGCCACCTATTGGAAACGCGATCAACACGTTTTCTCACTGGGCATCCAAAGAAAACCCTATTCTTGCATCTGGAATCTACGGACTCGTTGAGCGCGCTTTGATTCCCTTTGGCTTACACCACATTTGGAACGTGCCGTTCTTTTTCGAAGTGGGACAATACTTCCAAGCTCTTAAGCCTGGCGTTGATTGCAGCCTTCAAGCAATGCAATCAAACCCTGAAATGTGCAAATTAGTAACAGGAGAAATTCCTCGCTTTTTTGCAGGCGACACAACTGCAGGAATTTTGGCGGGTGGATATCTCTTCAAAATGTTCGGTCTTCCTGCTGCTGCAATTGCCATCTGGCACACAGCTAAACCTGAGAAGAAAGCCATGATCGGAAGTATCATGCTCTCTGCTGCCTTCACGTCTTTCCTTACAGGTATCACCGAACCTATTGAATTTGCGTTTCTTTTTGTAGCGCCTCTTCTCTACGTTCTTCATGCAATTTTAGCGGGAACAAGCTTCATCGTGATGAATCTTGTAGGCGCAAAATTGGGTTATGCCTTTTCACACGGAGCGATTGACTACGTTCTTCATCACTATGTGAGTGGTCTTGGATCTGGAAGAATGTGGGTTCTTATTTTGGGTCCCGTTTATGCTCTTATTTATTACTTTACATTTAGAATCGCGATTCAAGCTTTGAACCTCCCCACTCCTGGACGTGAAGCAGATACAGATTCCACTGCTCCAACAAGCAGCAAAGTACCATCGCCTCTTGCTGGATCACCCATCGCTGTTCAACTCGTGAACGCTTTTGGCGGTGCTGGAAACATCAAGACACTCGACGCGTGTATTACTCGCTTAAGAGTTGAAGTGAACGAAATTTCTAAGGTTGACCAAGGCGCAATTAAGTCTCTTGGAGCAGCAGGAATTATCGTCGCTGGTAACGGCGTTCAAGCAGTGTTTGGAACCAAATCAGATAATTTGCGTTCTGACATGAGTGCTTACTTAGCAACAATTTAAGCTATACTTAAATTGCTTGAATTATATTTTTCCTAAAGATTTTATTTGGGGCGCAGCTACGGCTGCGATCCAAATTGAAGGTGCCGCTCGAGAGGGCGGCAAAGGTCTTTCTCAATGGGATGTTTTTTGCGAAAAAAATCCAAATAAAATTTTCGAAGCAGCCACACCTGAGATCGCCTGCAATCACTACCATCGCTACAAAGAAGACGTTCAACTTATGAAAGATTGTGGCCACAATGGCTACCGGCTTTCTATTGCGTGGACTCGCATCTTTCCAAAGGGCTTTGGAGAGCTTAACAAAGAAGGTGTTGCGTTTTACCGCTCTCTTTTCGAAGAACTCCTTAGTAAAGGAATTGAGCCGAACGTCACTCTTTATCACTGGGATCTTCCACAAAGCTTGGCAGAAATTGGTGGATGGGAAAACAAAGAGGTCATTCAATACTTTGTTGATTACGCTTCTCAATGCTTTGAAAGCTTTGGCGATCTTGTGAAGAAATGGGTGACTTTTAACGAACCTGGATGGTCCACACTGCAAAGCTACATGACGGGACTTCATCCCCCCTGCAAGAAAGACCCAGCAAGCGCGCTGCAGGTTTCACACAACATCTTAGTCGCTCACACAAAAGCTATAGAAGCTTTTCGCTCTCAAAAAAAAGCAGGCGAAATAGGCATCGTTCTGAACATGTCCCCTATTTATTCAGTAAGCAAAGACAC
>JBAXJW010000172.1:0-3766 GCA_037137635.1 bacterium
ATTGCCCAGCCAAAAGGATTTGAAATCATGTAGAGATAGGAAACATGTTCACCGCTATCAATAGTTGACCAGCGATAGCTAATTGTTCTTCCCCCAAAGGGCCACCAGTAGAAAGGGCTCGCATTTTCATCTTTTTTACAAAGATTAAGGGCTGAGAATCCGTCTACATCAACGGCCATAAAGTGTAGGTAATCCCTGAATTCAATATAAAAATTTTTGAAAGGATTTGTGTGTTGATCGGGATTTCTTTTGATTTCTTTAAGCTCTTCTGAGGCTTTGTACCAACCGTTGTTTTGCAAGCTGGGTTCAATCTTTTTACCCAAAGTAAAATGAGTCTGCCAAATAAGCACAGAAAAAAGAGTCATCGTCATTATAGAAATTCCAAATGAGGGAAGGGCTTCCTTAAGTTTTTTTAAAATTGTTTTTTCCTTGGAATGAAATAAGAGAAGAGGCAAAAGTAAAATCACGATCAAACCATTGATTTTGGTCCAAGTTGCCCAGGCGATTCCTATCGAGAGTCCTGCTGCCCATGATTTTGAATAGCGATTTTTTTTATAGACTTCGAAATAACTAAGAAGGGCTAAAAGAATTCCAAATATTTGAATCGATTCGAGCATGGCCCCGCGACTTTGAAGAATGAGTGCATTGTCAAAAACATAAAGAAAACTCAGACAAAAGGACCATAGTGAATTCTGTGTAAGGCTCAGCATAAGAAGAAAAAATAAAACACAGTTCACACATGCAAAAAAAACAGGAGCTAAACGCATTCCCGCAAAGGAATATCCTTTGGGAACGCTTTTGATGTAGTCAGTTTTTTCAAATTCGTTAAAGGGATCAGCGTTTGGACTTAGGAGCGAGTCTCCTGCCGCTATTAAAAGTTTTGCAAGTGGAGGGTGACTTTGCTGGAAAAAAATTCCTTTTTGATATTTTGTTGCAGAAGGAAGGTAGTAGTTTTCGTCCCAGTATAAATCGGAGGGGTGTTGGTAATTCCAGAAATAAGTAACGAGTCCCAATATGAGAACAAATGAATAAAGTGAAAGATTTTTTTTCACATCTCCATTATGTCATTGCTAGGCTGAGAGCCAAGTCTCAACAGGAAAAACTTTTGTTTCAAATTGGCCACTTGATTGGATTTCAATGCTTCCCACAAGCGCTTCATTGAGCCAGGATCCCAGGTTGAGATAATGAATCTTTTGTTCGAGAAGTGCGTTCTCTGTTAAGTGACTGTGGCCCAAGAGTACAAGAGAGGCTTTGTTTTGAATTCCCATTTTAAGAGCGTATTTTTTAAAAGTTTCATCGGCATTGGGATCTCTTGGGGTTGTTCCACTTACTCGACGCGACGCAGAGCTTGCTTTGAGAGCAAAGGGATAGAATCTTTTTTCTGCAAAGTTTTCAGAAAGTCGACTTAATATCCATTTTAAGAATTGAGAGGTCAGTAGGTTTCTCCACAGAGGGTGGAGCTTGTCGGTCCAGTCTGCAAGGTCACCGTGAGCAAGATATATTTTGAGATGATTTCTTTCTAAAACGGCATCCTGTTCAATCCAGTTGATTTTAAACTCTTCCAAAAGAGATCCGATTTGAAAATCATGATTCCCTTGAACCCATGAAATGTTTTTTTTGTTCTGTTTTAAAGAGTGAAGAAGATTAAAGAAGTCTGGGTGAAGCTTTTTCCAAAATTGAAAAGGTCCAATAAGAATGTCGAAAATATCACCCATCAAAAATAATTCATCGTAAGAGCTCTCTTCGAATTTTTTTAAAACATCAAGAAATTTTTGGTAACGGTGATCGCTTTCAGGACTACGTAAATGAAGATCGGAAAGAACAAGTATTTTGTAGGGTTTAGCAATCGTCTCTGCGCTCATGTCGCAAGTGTTTCTCCTTGTTGAAGAGACCACATTTTAGAGAAAGTTGATTCTCTTCCTCTGAGATCATGGGGACTACCGCGTTCTATAATCTGTCCGTGATCAAAAACTAATATTTCATCGCAGTTGAGCACAGTGCTAAGCCTGTGGGCAATAACGATTGCAGATCGATCGTTCATCAGGTGATCGAGACCTTTTTGAATGAGACGTTCATTTTCGGAGTCTAAGTTTGAGGTTGCTTCGTCTAAAATCAAAATCGGTGATTGTCTAAGGAGAGCTCGAGCAATGGCAAGTCGTTGCCTTTCTCCACCCGAAAGGTTCGCAGCCTTTTCGCTTAACATTGTATCGAGGCCGTGGGGGAAATTTTGAACACGATCCTTAAGTTGTGCAAGTTCGAGGGCTTTCCAGATGTCGTCGTCACTTACGTTAGGTGCGACTTTAAGCATGTTGTTTTTGAGACTGCCGTGGAAGAAGTAAACTTCTTGTGAAACATAAGAAAAGTAAGAGCGATAATCTCCAAGTTCCATTTCTTGAATGTTTTTTCCATCTAAAAGGATAGATCCTAGCGAAGGATCTATGAGTCGAAGTGCTAAAAGCGAAAGGGTTGTTTTTCCAGATCCACTTTTTCCAACTAAAGCAATTTTTTTACGAGCTTCCAGTTTAATGTTGATGTTGCTTAAAGCGTAGGGGGCGGGGCTCGGGTTTTTTTCTGCACCTTCGTGGTTTGAAGGATACGCAAAAGAAACATTTTGAAATTCAAGCGCCAAGGGTTTTTGAGGAATAGGGTAATTTTTATGGCTTTGGATATGTTTGCTTTGATCGATGCTTAGTTGATCGAAGGGGATGTTAAAGAGAGAAACGATCCGCATCGCCCCTGCGGAAATACGTTGAATTTGAACACCCGCGTGGCTCATGTTTCGGAGGGGCGCTTGTATGAGACCAGCCGCAGTTAAGAATCGCACGAGATCTTCGGCTAAAAGAGAATGATTTTTGTTCACAAGAAAAGCACCTGCATACAAGATGATAGCAGCTACACATGCGGAGATAACTTTGATGACGGGACCAACACTCTCTTCGATGCGTGTAATTTTTAAAAGCTTAGAAACAAGGCTCTCCATAAGATTTGTAAAATCTTTAAGGACCATTTTCTCGAGCAAAAATGTATGAACGGTTCTGAGACCTTGAAAGTTTTCATTCACACTCTGTATTGTTTCAGCAAGTTGTCCTTGGACTTTATTTTGGTTTCGACGCGCACTTTTTCCCAAAAAATGATTCGCAACAGCGATGGGTAAAAGAGCCACAGAGCAGACAAGACAGAGTTGCCATTGAAGGTAAAAAAGATAACCAAGCAAAGCTATAATCGTGAGAGGTTCTTTCACTATTTCTGTGATGAAGTGACGAGCTTCACTTAAGAGTTGCACGTCCGTCACCACATAGTTGATAGCCGTTCCCGTTTCGAGACGGCTTTTTGCGGCCTCTGAGAAAACAAGATAGCGCGTAAAGATTTCGATTCTAAGTTTTTGAGCCATCTTTTCGAGGGCTTTACGAAGCAGGTATCGGTGGAAAAACTCATTCAAAGAAGCAAAAGCAACGAGTGAGATGATTCCCCCACAAATGGCAAGAACCATGGCATCTTCCCAAGCTCGTGTGACGAAGGTAACGTTAAAAATCTTACCGGCAATCCAAGCAAAAAGAACCTGAGAAAGGGCCGCTCCAATGGCAAAAATAAAGGCGGGTATGAGATATTTTTTTTGTTGTTTAAGGCGGGTGAGGAAGAAATTCCATTCCTGCTTAGTAAGTGAAGAGCTAGACATTTATACTGGCGACTTTAGCAGGAAGAGAGTCTTTCTGTCTTGAAAAAGCGAGCTTTTCTAACGAGGAATTTAGCTAGGAAATTTTACCTT
>JBAXJW010000173.1:0-3688 GCA_037137635.1 bacterium
GCTCTTTGGAGAAAATTACGTTTTAGTATTTTTTGTTCTTCCCATGAAAGCGAAGCACTTTGTTTGGATTATTTCTTTTATCGCTCTTTTTTCTGCAGTTTTTTATACGAACACCAAAGAAGGGGGAGGCGTTGCTCATTTAGTTCATTTGGGTGGACTTGTGACGGGCGCTTTGTACCTATGGTGGAAGGGCCCTAATCTTGATGGCGGTGGTGGCCGCGGTGGAAAAAAACGCATGAGCCAAGAAGAGGTTCGTCGTCGCTTGAGTCTTGTGGTGAATAACGAAACTGAAAGCAAAGTGGGCGACAGAGGCATGCCCATTACCTGGAACTAAAATTTATAAATTAGATATGAAGAGTTTCGGCTCTGTGGATTTTGATAAGAGCGTCGAAGACCATTTTTTCTTTTTTCCCAAGGTCTATAAACTCAAGCCCTGCTTGAAGTTGGTTTCTCCAAACTTTTTTGACTTTTATGTGTAAGGGAGGCGTTTCGGGCAAGATAAAAACAAAAATTTCAAATGTTTTGGGAATTTCTTTTTCTTTAGGAAGGTTCATGCGAAGCCCGCTCAGTGAAATATCTACAACCATGCAACTTGTTTTGTTTTCATTAATATAATACTCAGCAGGAAGGTGAATAAGAGCTCGCGGTTTTTTTCTGTCTTTAAGACTCATGCTTGTGTGCCTGTTTTCTTGTTTGAATTGAGAATCATTCCGTTTTGAATGAGGAGTCTTTCAAGGTGTGGGGAGCTTGATTTTTCCCAACGTTCAAAAAGCTTGAGTAATCCGTCATTGTGAGTCACAAGAGTTTTGTCATAAAGCTCAGTAAAAATATCTGTAACTTTTTTAAAACTATCCGCAAGAGAAAAAAATATGTTGAGAGCTTTTTCTGCGCTTATGTTTTCTTGAATTTCGCCTGCGCGGTAATAGGCTTGACCGCCCAGAGCTTGATAGTAGTCCATATCCAGAAGACTTTTTTTGATTCGTTCGTTAAAAAATCCTGATGTAAAAAGAGAATAATCTCCAAGAATTTGAAGTGCATAGTATTGCTGTTTAAGAGGGAGGGATTGAATTTCAAGCCAAAATTGAGTGGGAGTTCTTTCTTTTTCTTCAGCAAGAATTTCTTCACCAGGAAGTTTGAGCGAAAGATGAGGGGTGTTTAAAAACTTTACAAGCAATGTGCCTAAATAAGTTTTCACTTCTGGTTCTAAAGAAAGTCCTTGGCTTTGAGAAATTTTTTCTATTTCAAGACGAAAATACTCATCCGCTGCCGGGACTATTGTTAAGCGACTCAAGAGGCCTCCTCTTATGTATTTATTCGGAAAAAATAGAGTAAGTTTTGTTAAGAAATGGTTAAGAAATTCAATAATTTGACCTCGGTACAGAATTATTACGCATAGCATAAATACTTGATATAATAAAGATATGGACACGGAATGTGTGTGCTTAGATTTACGAGATTTTTTAAGAGCTTCAAAAAAAGCTTTTTTGTTTTTTGTCTTTTTCATTTTTTCTTTTTCTATCAATTATTCCTCTGCTGAAAATTTTGAAGCAACGGGAGCGGGTGAAATCGTTGATTCATCAAAATTTGGAGGATTAACACAAGAAGAATTTGAAAAGCTAAAACAAATGCAGGGAGCTTATTCAAAATCTATCCAGGAAAATTATCAAAAATTTATTGATGGAGCTAAGCAAACTTCTGAAGGAGGAAGTGGGCGATATTCAGGCTTTGGAGAAGCTCACGTGGGAGTAAATGGAATTTCTCCTCACGCTTATGACAAGGCTGAAAAAGAAAACGTAAAAGCTGCTTTAGGAAGTGATCGTCTTAATCCCAGTGAGATCATAAAAAAAAATAAAGAGATCACAGATACTTATTGCGAACAAATTACAAATGGTAATGATAAAGGCAAATGCAGAAATAAATTTTCTGGTGAAATTCAAATTAAGAATCATAGTATTTCTGCAGCAATCTACGATGCGGGAGCTGCTCACGGGGATAAAGATGATGCCCACAGAGTTTATGGAGTTAAAGAGTCTGTTCGAGATGCGAGTAAAGCGTTTGGGGGGCAGTATGGAGATCAAATTATTAAAGACGCTACTAAAGCTGGCCACACAACCGATTTAGAAATGTTGCGTATTGCTCAAGGGCAACTTGAGCAACAAAAGTATGTTCACACAGCCGCTATGGCCTATGCCTTAAAAGGCGCGCGTTTGTCTGGCGATCCTTCTTCTGCGGATGAATTCAAACAATTAGCTTTAAATGTTTATTCAAAAAACAAAGGTAATATTCTTAAAGCTGAAGATGAAATAAAAAAACAACTTTCCGAGAGAATTGCGGAGCATAAAGTTTTAGGGGCAACTGGATTTTGTGATTCTGGGCCTGATATCGGAAATCTTATGGGGAATGGAGCAACGTGTGCTCCTCCTGTTTCGGGAACGAGCCCTACGCAAATGCCAATATCTGATCTCGCTAAGGCAGTTCTTAGGAAATTAGGGGAGTCAAATCCTGATGCTGATGTGATTGCTCGCATGGAAGATAAAATTAATGAAAAATTAGGAATTCAGCCAAACTCTGGACCCAATCAAAAAAGTCTTGAAGATATCTATCCTCTTATAACGATTAGCGATCTTTCTGGTGTTTTGGAAGATCAATCAATGAAGGCTTTATATAGCTCTGTTAAGCCAACATCAAATCAGACGAAAAAAATGGATGAATATTTAACGAGGTTGCCAAAGTGCTTAGAGTTCAATGTATTTTGTTTTTCAAGTGGTACTAATGATGCAAGAAATGCTGATGGAACCAAAAGTTATGCAGGATTAAAGCTTGATAACGACACTCCTCAAAGACCTATTGAGTTTCAAGTTATAACAGGTGACCCTGGAAATTATTTTCACGACACTCGAGAATTGTTGTATTCGAATTCTGCTTATGCAGCTTCACGTCCTTTAAGTGAGGCAATGAAAAACATAAGGAATGATGACTTTAATGAACATACCGATTCAAAATTGAGAAGTGGCTACAATAGAAACAAGGATGATCTCAAGCCTTATGAACAATTTGATAAAAGTTATAAAGAAGCTATGGCCACTGCTAATGCGATAAGAAATTACGATAGTGAAGTTATAAAAAGGTATAAAGAAGCAGGGGCAACAAAAGCAGACTTGGATTCTTTGAAACCTATCTACAATACAGATGATTTTGACCCAACTAAAAGAACTCAACAACAACTTTTCGGAGCAGGAAATCTTAAGGTAAATGCCTCAACAGCTGCGTGGCGTGTAAATCCTAATGCGGCTTTATTGGATCCAAATGCAAGAAATCCTGCTGCGTCTAACACGCAAGGAAATTCAAGAGCTATTCCCTCTGCTAAAAAACCTAGAATGAATTAATTTTTAAGAAAAAAGTTTTGTTTTTCTTAAAGAGATTAAACAACAAAGACCAGGAACAGCTGCGATACCGCACAAAATAAAAAATGGAAAATAACCTGAGAGTTTTGTTCCATCTCCCAGAGCTTCGATAATTTTTCCGGAATAACCCGAGAAAAAATTTCTCCCAACAGTTGCAAGACTTGAAAGTAATGCAAATTGTGTAGCTGTAAATCTCTGATTGGTAAGAAGAGCTAAGAAAGCCATCAAAGCAGCCGTTCCCATGCCTGCCGTAAAATCTTCAATACTCATAACGACTGCAAGGG
>JBAXJW010000174.1:0-3687 GCA_037137635.1 bacterium
ATTGGAACGGGCGCAAATGATCCACAAAAATTCGATCCTAAAGCGAGCCGCGAAACTCTCGATCACAGCATCATGTACATCTTTGCAGTCGCGCTCGAGGATGGAACTTGGCATCACGTCAACAGCTACACTCCCGAAAGAGCGAACAGGCCTTCAACAGTGGCCCTTTGGAAAAAGATTTCTACAAAAGAAGATGCTGAGTGGACAGCTCGCTACCACGACGCAGATCCAAAGAAAAAAGCTTTCGGCGCACGCGTTGAAATCACACTGAGCAACGGTGAAAAGATCGTGGACGAATTAGCTAGAGCGAATGCTCACCCTGCAGGAGCAAAGCCGTTTAAGAGAAACGATTACGCGAAAAAGTTTTTGTCCCTTACAGCCGACATCGTTGAAAAAGCCGAGCAAGACCGCTTCCTCACAATGATCGACAAGCTTCCACGTTTAAATTGGGAAGAAATTGCAAACTTGAACGTCATCGTTCCTGAAAGCAAGCTTCTTTGCGCTAAACGCGACACACGCGGAATTTTCTAAATTCATTATGGTGATCGCGGCTGCTAAAGTTGTTCTCGATTTTTGGGGCAACGAGGAGCCGCGACACAAAAAACAGTTAATCGAAAAGCTCACCCAACAGCTTCAGAACACCCACCACGTGGCGCTTACTGAAGTTGATGATTTTGATAGTCTTGAAAGTTGTGTCCTGGGCCTAGCCTTTTGCTCTGCCGAAATGAAAGCCGCTCAAAGCCGAATGAAAACCATCTTAGAATTCATCGACAAACACTCAGCTGCACGAGTTGTGTCGGATGACTCTGATTTTCAAATTTTTGCTTAGTTTTTTATAAATTATTTTTGAATACGACCAAGAAGGATCGTTTTTTCTTTGGCTGTTAAATCGCGCCATTCACCTGGAGCAAGATCTCCTAAACCAATATTCAAAACTCTGATCCGCTTGAGCCTTTTGGCTCTGAGATCAAATTTTTCGAGCATGCGTCTGATCTGGCGATTTTTACCTTCTGTGAGAATCATTCGAATACAATCGCGACGAATGCGCTCCACAACGCACGACTTGGTTTGAATTTCTTCGCTACCCATATCCAAAAGCATTCCCTCGCGCATCACCTCAAGAGTTTCTTCGCGAACAGGATTATTTAAATAAACGATATATTCTTTTTCGTGATTATTTTCAGAACGTAAAATTTTATTCACAATCTCGCCAAGATTTGTAAGCAAGATCAACCCCTCTGACATTTTATCAAGGCGACCAATCGGAAATACGCGATCCTCTAAACCAACAGCATCTACAATATTCGCTTCAACGTCCTGATTTGTGGTGCACTCCACTCCGACAGGTTTGTAATAAGCAATGATAATATCTTTTTGTCTTTTCTTAGGAACCGCTTTTCCGTCTACTTTTACAAGATCTTCATCCGATACCTTATCGCCCAAAACCGCTACGCGACCATTGATTTCAACACGACCTTCTTCGATGGCGCGATCCGCCTCTCGACGAGAGCAAATGCCCTTATCGCTAATATAACGATTGATTCGAACAAGATTTTCTTTGGTCATGAAATTGAGGCCTTGATCTTAGCCTAATTCGAGTGATTCTTCAGGAATTTTTCTACTTGCTCAGTCGGCTCGCCCAAACCCTTTAAAATCAACCCTGCCACAAGTGCGTTCCCTCGAGCGATTAGGTGAACCCCATCATTTTCGTGAAAGCGAAGACCCTGCGGACGTGACTCTTGCAAAATCTTGCGCATTGGTCGCTCAATATCAATCCCCTTTGCACATCGCCCTTCTTTGGAACAAATCATACTCGCACGAGCAATCGACTCATCTCCCAAGCGCTGCAAAGGAGAATCATTTCCTTCCGAAACTTCGGGAATTTTGGAACACAATTCAGGGTTGGCTCCGGCCAACGGATAATCAGTTGCGGGATAACTCAAAACAAAAACATCTCTGACCCCAGACTCAAAAGCTTTTCGAATAGTCATCTCTAAATGCTGATAAAAAAGATCAGTATTCTTCTTGCTCAGATCACGCCCCCAATTCAAATCATTGATCCCAAACATAATAAACACCACATTAGGTTTTTTGGGGAAAACTCGCTCATCTAAGCGCCAGTAATATCCAGCAGAGATACAATCTCCTGCCATACCTTCATTAAAAACTTGCAAGTTTGCAGAGCGATCAAATTGATGGAAATAATCTTGAATCAATTTGTGATACGTACCCCAATCCGTATTGCTATCCCCATAAAAAGAGATGCGATCGTTTTTTAAAAAAGGATGCGCCTCCAAAACAGAATATGAGCTCATACAAAAAAGTACCCAAAAAAGCGCGCAAAAACGCACCAACCCCCTACTCCCTGTTCCCATATATCTTTTAGGATCAGCAAATTTGAAATTATCCGCAAGCTTAACGCTTCTTAAGTCAGGCGATGTAAGCGTCAGAAAATAGCAAGCTGTGACAAATTACCTTAACCCGATCTTCACACTTCAAGTGTCTATACCTTGTTAAACTATACAAATGAGAAAGCTGGTTGTTTTGTTAGCATTATTTGGACTTATATTGCTCGCACCCCGCTCCAGAGCACAGTTTTCTTCTCTTATAGGTTCAATGGTAGATGTGAATCTCAATAAAAAAAGATTTTATGATCGCGAACCTCAAAAAATTATTGAGATCAACGTGGTGGACTTACCCGAATCCGATGCTGATAAAAATAGAATTCAAAAAGGCTACGACAATCTTGTTGCCGCAGTTCAAACAAAAAATGCTGATGAAGTGAATAAGGTTTTAGATAAACTCGACATACTTACAAAACAAAAAGTTCTTTATAAATTTATTCAAAATGCAAAAGCTCAACAAGCAGAATCACTTTTAGATTCCGAAAAAGCTGAAACCAATGAAAAACCCCAACAAGAAGAATCTAAGCCAGAAGAGCTTCCAGCGGAATAAACTACTCGTCGCTACTTGAGTCTTCTTCTTTATCTCCAGTATCTTCTTTGGAGTTTTCTTTTACAGGCTTCGCACCAAGACTCTTTTTCTTTTTCATCACCACTAATTTTAAATTCTGATGAATGCGATACAAAACAACTTGCTCTTCAAAACCATCTGTGGGACTTCGTTCCCAATCTGAATAAAAGTTTTTAAAAATCTCAAACTCTTTGCTGATTTGAACACGAACAGCAGGCCTGCCCGTATCATTTGTTCTGGCTTTAGAAAGCTTTAATTTTAATCGAGAGCGAACTTCTTCAAGCTGTGGAGTAATTTCGGGATGCTCGTAAAGATCTGGATTAAAGCGCTGATTCTCCCAATCCGTCTGCAATAAACCTGCATCGCGATTAGCAACAGTGATTGTATAATTCTCAAGGACTGCTGTGGCTGCTTTCCAAACATCATCAAAACGCCCTTCAAAAATGAAGGTATAAGGAAGATCAAGTGGACGGTCTATGGGACGTGAAGAAACACAAGAAGCTAAAACAAAAAAAGCCCCACACCACGACCACCGTTTCATCATTTCAATTTTTTCATCCTAATTTCTGAAACCGCATTGATAAAAGCAGAATTGTCAGCGCCTTGTTCAGGCATCGCTACTTCTTCTTTGGTTCCGATAAATGCCAACATAACGCTTACATCTTTAAGTGTATTCTCATTGAGGCCTGTTTGTGTAGTGCCTAAACGAGGATC
>JBAXJW010000175.1:0-3659 GCA_037137635.1 bacterium
GCTGCCAGGTTCGTTTGTTTAATATATTGATTACCCCTATGAAACTAAGGTTTTGTTAAAACTAAAAAATCCCGTTTGGAGCACTCCAAACCGGGATTTTTCCACTAGGAATTTGGTGGACGTGACAGGGATCGAACCTGCTACCCCCTGAATGCAAATCAGGTGCTCTCCCAGATGAGCTACACGCCCGTTAGCGACTAAATTGAAGGTAGAAAAACTTTCCTCGCAAATCAAGTCCCTATAAAAAAAATCGTTATTCGCCGCTTTTGTAGGCGCTCGTGAAAAGATTGATGATTCCGCCTGAAAATTTCTTCTTAATTTGGCGATTTCCGCTCGTATCAGCAGGGCCAAAGGGAATCTTGAGGCTAATATCCTTAAAAGTGGAGGTTTCAGCAGAAGGAGACACTCTGAGAGAGCCCGAAAGTTGGCCGTTTTCGGGAGCCATGCTGGGCATTGGCAAGTCGCTCTCAAAACTGAGTTTGCCTTGAATTGTAGATTGGGCACTCCCAAAGTTAAGGGTGGGTATTTTAAGTGTATTTCGAGTGAGTGATCCAACCGTTTTAACTTCATCCAAGTCTAAGCTGGGAAGAGTTAGAAAAGGTGTAGAAAGGCTTGGGCTTCGAACTTCGTTCGCGCTGAGATCCCAAATGAGCGATGGAAGTGATTTTCCATTCAATGAAATGTCATTTACTTCTAAAGAGCCCGAAAAAATCCCGTGAAGTTCGTTTTGAAGGTCAACATTTTCTAGAGAAAACTTTTTAAGTTCAAGACTTGCAGAGAGCGATGTGGGGGCCCAAAAGGGTGACCCCTTTAGGAGAGCTGCAAATGATCCGCTTTCTTTTTCGATGCAACCAATTCCTACTTGAAGTTGGCCCATGAGGAGCGGCCAAATACGAGGTGCGATGATGAGTTCCTCGCAACTTATACTTTGACCCATAGAGGATCGGATGTGAGCCGCAGAAGCAGAAAAGCCAAGGACGGATCCCTTGCTCAAGCCGATGCGTAAACCAAGTGTGGGTTCTAAATTTTGCATGTCGAGCGCTATGCCCGAACTTTTAGAGACGGTTGTTGTGATGAAGTCTTTCACTTGATTCCAAGGGAAGAAAAAAACAATTCCGATAAAAAATCCAAGAATAATGAAAAAGTATTTTTTCAAAAAGTTCATTCAGATTCTCCGCCGCCTTCAAAGCCAGGAGGTGGGGGTGGAGGAGGCATATCATCAGGCATTTCGGGAGGGACAAATTCATCAAAATTTTCTCCGCCTGGTGGAGGAGGGATGAAATCTCCAGACATGTTTCCGCTACCACCTCCAGATCCATCGCCACTGCCTCCAGCTGCAAAGGATTTTCCTGGGCCAGATCCTCTTGTTGCAGATGAATCGCTGCCGTCAGCATCGGGATACGCTTGAGAATTCCCTGGGCCTTGTGCAAATTGACTGCCGATAGCAGGGTTGAATTCAAAACTTGCTTCTATGTCGAGTATGTCTGTTTTGCGCGGGTTGGGACGAGCAATGAACTTAGTTGCTTTCAATTTGGGATAGAGTGCCTCGAGTTGAAAAAGAATCCGTGTCGCTTGCCTGATTGAGATTTCTTGAAGCATCAAGTTGAGTTTGTCGCCATTTGAAAGAAGTGAGCCGTAGACTTCTGGAACTCCTATTCTCATAAGATATTCGTTGAAGCTAGAAGCAAGATCATTTGCAGAATTTGAGCTAAGAGGAGCCCATCCCGCAGGAGGAGTGTACCCTTTGTTTTTTGCTTCGTACTCCGCTTGAAAAATAAAAGCATCGGCTTCAAGCTTTTCGAGAGTTTTGATTTTTTTAACTTTTGAAAGAAGCATCAGCGGCCCACCCAAAACAAGAAATCCAAAAATTGCGATTCCTACAAAGTTAAAAGCTTTACGAATATTGCTTTGTTCGTTGGGTGTGAGAGCTTCGTAGCGTCTCATCAGCTGTTCGAAAATTGTTGAGTTTTCAAAGTTTTTGAGTACTAAAACAATCTTGGCCCAGAAGTTTTTTGAGAGTTCTTTAAGACTTTCCATAAAAGATTATTTACCCTTTGCTTTTATAAGGAAGTTCTTTCCGTTTTGAGCGTTTATGGATACGTCCGAGAATCCTTTTTCTTGAAGATCTTTTTCGAGTTCTGTTTTTTGAAAGGTTGAGTCTTTGCTGGTGTCGATTGTTGCTTGAATATCTTTTAAGTCATTAGCTGAAGTGACTCGGAGTTCTTCAACTTTGCTAGTTGGACGAAGGCTTTGAGAGATTTTGAGAAGATCATCAATGAAAGCACCTCTTGATTGAGTTGAGGGAAGTTGCGAAAGCCTTTTGCTTCTAAAGTTTTCAAACTGTTCTTTTATTCCGTAGGGATCAGCTATTAGCTTTTCTTTCTTGGAGCCAAGAGGAATCTTCGATCTTGAGAAGGCATTCGCTGTACGGTCGGCTTGTCGCTCTAAGCGAGGGTCCATGATAAAAGAAGCGATTGTGCAAAGTACAAATAAGGCAATGCTCATGAGAGCAACGGGTAAGAGAACAGCTCTTACTTGAGGCTGCTGAATTTTCTCGAGTGTTGCGGAGATAACTTGGTTTTGTTTGGAACTCCTGCGGAAATTTAACCAAGGAAGTGAGCGAAAAAAACCATGTCTTAGAGAGAGCGCAAGAGGAAGCACGAAATGAGTCCTCTCGTGAGGCTGAAGCGCTACCTTTTCGCTGGAGATACTTGTGAAGGGATCCCAAACGTGAGAGGTCGTTCTAAGTTCATGTTCAAAAAGTTCTCGAAAACCCGGACTATGGCTTAGAGGGCCCGTAAGAATGAACTGCTCGATTCTTTTTCCAGAACGCGAAGCTGCGGCTTGTGTCACTTGATAGAGTTCTACAAAAAGAGGACGAATGGAATTTTTGAGGTTATCGAGCTCAGTACTTTCTTGAACGAAAGAAACTTCTTTTGTAAGCCAGTTTTCAAATTCACTGATTGAAACAGCTTTTTCTGCAAACTCGCGATCGTAAATATCTTTTGATCCGCGTGTGAGATGACGAAATTCAATCAGCGAATCAGAAAATTGAGAAGCTTTGAGTAATTTTGAAGCAGGTGGAAACTGAACAATTGAAATTTGAGTTGTTTCAAATCCTATGTCGCAAAAGCAGACAGTTGTGTTTGGTTTCATTTCTTTTGAAAGAAAAGAAAGACCCATCCGACCTAAGGCTTGACCTGGAACTAAGAAATCAGAAGGAAGAACGTCGACATGTTCAAAAGCTTTGTTGATCTCTTCGACGGGTTGACGTGCAATGAGAGCACCTGTGAAAGTGTAAAGGTTTTTTTCTTTACCCATGAGTTGGAATTCAACAATGTAATTGTCGATTTCAACAGGGAGGCTATCTTCAAATTCAGCTTGTATTGCAGCTTGAACACGGTTTCGATCACGAAAAGGAAACGCAAAGTTACGAATAACAAGAGGAGTGCTGCCAATACTTGCAAAAACTCGATCGGGGCGAGAAGAAAGTTTAGAAAAAGCATTCTTGAGAAGTTCTGCAACATTGTCGCTTGTATTACGATCAATTTCGATAAGATTTGTGAGGACAGTTTTTTTGGATGGATCTTCGATTTCAACAATTAAAATCTTACGAGAATCGAGGTGTATTCCTACACATTTCATGGTGCTGCTCCCTC
>JBAXJW010000176.1:0-3650 GCA_037137635.1 bacterium
CGAGCGATGAGCCTTATTTCTTGTTAGATACTCAAACTTTAAAAGTTAAAAGATATGATGTTTCTTATGGTCGCGGGAGTGTTGCGGGAATGAATGGAATCCCAACTAAATTCTCTAAAGCAAATGTGAGTGGATCTTACCAAACGCCGCCAGGCGCTCTTTTGGTTGGTGAGATGACAAGTGGTAGCTCTCATTCGCGAGTTACTTTGCTGCGCGGACTTGAGGAGCGAAATAAAGCAACTCTATCTCGTTCGGTTATTATGCATGATGCAAATTATGTAAGGTACGGTGGAAGGAGTTGGGGTTGCCCAGCTTTTGATCCGAAAGATTTTCGTCAGATTCAGCCTCTTATTTCAGGCGGCTCATTCCTTTATATTTATTCGCCCTATGCTGATACATCGAACGATCGTTTAACATAGATTTCAGACGAAACGTTGCTTAGTTGTCAGTCTTTGCTTTATGCTTAACGAATGAAACTCTTTATCGCTTCGGATCACGCTGGTTATGATTTGAAAGAAGATATTAAAAAAAACTTTCCACAAATTAACTGGGTTGATTTAGGAACGCATTCCAGGGATTCCACTCCTTACCCACAACATGCACAAAAGCTTTGTGAAAAAATTATTGAGCAAAAAGAAGGTGCTTCGTTAACGGAGCCTCAAGGGATTTTGATTTGCGGATCTGGGGTAGGGGTTTCGATTCAAGCCAATCGTTTTAAGGGGATTAGAGCGGCTCTCTGCTGGAATGAAGAGGTTGCTAAATTAAGTCGTCAGCACAATGCCTCAAATGTTCTGTGTTTAGGAGCGCGTTTAATAAGCCCTCAAATGGCCTCTTCTATTCTCAAGACATGGCTTGAGACTCCCTTTGAAGGTGGTCGTCATCTTGAACGAATAAAAATGATGGATCTTTAATTTTCCTTAGACGTGCGCTGACATGTAGACCTCCTCGCTGCTAGTTTATATGTATGAGTTTCTCCGTGGATTTTGAAAAAACTTTAACCACTCATTTTAAAGAATCTCTTCCTCTTCATGATCCCGAGCTTTGGGGGTCGATGGTCAAGGAATTTGACCGTCAACGTGATCACTTGGAGTTGATTGCGAGCGAAAATTATACTTCTCGCGCTGTGATCGAAGCTATGGGAAGCGTTCTCACTAATAAATATGCGGAAGGTTATCCGGGTAAAAGATACTACGGCGGTTGTGAATTCGTTGATGAAGTTGAAAACCTCGCTCGTCAAAGGGCAGCAGATCTCTTTCGAATGGGCGATTTTGTGCCTCACGTGAACGTTCAGTCCCACGCAGGTGCTCAAGCGAATCAAGCGGTATTTTTAGCCCTTCTTCAGCCTGGTGATACATACCTTGCGTGTAGCTTAAGTCATGGAGGTCACCTCACTCATGGCTCTCCTGTGAATTTATCAGGTAAGTGGTTTAAGCCCGTGCACTATGGTGTGAAACGTGAAACAGAACGCATCGACATGGATGAAGTGCGTGACATCGCCAAAAAAGAAAAGCCTAAATTAATCATCGCAGGCTACAGTAGCTATGCGCGTGTTTTGGATTTTAAAACCTTTCGTGAAATCGCAGATGAAGTGGGTGCAAAGTTGATGGTGGATATGGCCCACTTTTCAGGAATTGTGGCGGCTAAGCAACATCCGAGTCCGTTTCCTCATGCGCATGTTGTGACGACAACAACTCACAAAACTTTGCGTGGCCCTCGCTCGGGGATGATTATGTGTCATCCAGAATTTGCAAAAGCGATTGATAGTGCGGTTTTTCCTGGCTTTCAGGGTGGACCATTAATGCATGTGATTGCTGGCAAGGCCGTTTGCTTTAAAGAAGCGATGACCGATGAATTTAAACTTTATATCGATCAAGTACTTTCAAACGCAAAAGCTCTTGCGGAGACTCTTTCTTCACACGGTTATCGAATGGTAAGTGGCGGGACAGATAATCATTTGTGTGTGATGGATCTGACTTCAAAAGAAGTGAGTGGTCGCGAAGCAGAAGTGGCTCTTGATCATGCGGGACTCAACGCAAATCGCAATACCATTCCTTTTGATACGAAATCCCCGCTTGTCACGAGCGGTATTCGTTTGGGCACTCCTGCTCTCACAAGTAGAGGCATGCGTGAAGCTGAGATGGTTGAAGTTGCAGGCTTTATTGATGAAGCGATTCAAAAAAGAAATGATTTAGATAAATTAACTGCTTTAAAGAAAAAAGTAGAAGGTTTTGCTCGTGCATTTCCTCTTTATGAGGGTGCACTTGTTCGCAATGTTTAATTTACCTATTAATTTTCTCAGCAGGGAGTTTTTATGAAGTGTCCTTTTTGTCGAAGCGAAGAAGGCAAGGTTTTGGATTCGCGTCCTGATCCTGAAGGAAAAAGTATTCGCCGTCGTCGAGAATGTTCAAGCTGTGGTTGAAAGTGGCGCACGCTCGAGAGAGTAGAAGATGAGATGCCTTTGGTGATTAAGAAAAATGCAACCTATCAGCCTTTTGATCGCGAAAAGCTTTTGGGTTCGATGAGTGTTGCTTGCGGAAAGCGTCCCGTAACTTTTGCACAGCTTGAGAAAATCATTGCAGATATTGAATGGGATTTGTTGTCGAGTTCTGTAGGAGCTGTTGAAAGCACAGTGCTCGGTGAAAAAATTATGTCTGCACTAAAGCAAGTCGATGAGATTGCTTATATTCGTTATGCAAGTGTTTATCGTCGATTTAAAGACGCAGAAGAATTGATCTCAGAAATGCGTGGCTTGATCGATGAAGAGACTCGAGAGCCTGGTTTAAGTTCTTAAAGTTCTTAAGTTTTAATTTAGTTAAAAACTTCAGGGTTGAAAGCTGTTCCATCGAAGGGAAGGAAGACTGTTTCGCCGGTTTTCTCTAATGTCTTAGATAAGAAACGATTGTCGCCTTCAATTTTTAAAGATGTGACCTTGGGGCTATTATAAATGTTTGTAAGAATCTTTTTTGTTTCACTAGATACTTTTCCTTCAATAAATTTTTGATTGTTTATATCAATGAAACTCCATTTCACAAAAGCTTTACAGACGATTTCATCTGAATCATTGCCTAGATCCTTAGCCGTTGAGTCTTTAAGAGTTTCAGCAAATTCAACAGCTGCTTTGAAACAATTTTCAACTTTAAGCGCTTGTACATCGCCATTGTTTTTATTCTTAGCGTTTGTATCAGTTTTATTGTTTGATCTTAATAAGAGTCTTGATTCTTGACCTGCTCGATAAGTTTTAACTCCAAAGATGCTTTCTTCTTTTTTTGTGAAATCAGAAAAAAAATGGCATTGAGGCATAAGCGTGCAAACAAGATTATTTGCATTTAAAGTTTGAGCGAATAAGAGGGGAGCGATCATAAATAATTTTTTCATTTTTCGAGTCCTTTTTTATTCTTTTTATTGAGCGGTGTTGATGAACTTTAAATTAAGTCCTTTGGGAAGTTTTGTTTCATCTTCTTCAGCTGATTTGATTTTGGGCATATCAGAAGAACCGCTTTTACCGTCTTTTGAAAATTCTCCGCTGATAATTTTTTGATAAATTTCTGCACGCGGGTGATCAGCTGCAAAGGCAGCAGCTCCAATACCTATAGAATCTTCGAACGTTCCGTCTTTTTTCTTTCCACCGCTACCACCTAAACCCGCTGCAC
>JBAXJW010000177.1:0-3607 GCA_037137635.1 bacterium
CATAACGCTCGCGGTTGCGTTCAAATTCTTTTTTCAAATTCATTTTATAAGAATCCGCTGAGCCTGAATAATCCACCTGCACAGAATGATCGACTACTAGGTCCACTGGCACGAGGGGCTCGAGTTTTTTAGGATCTTTCCCTTGAGCACTCATCGCGTCGCGCATCGCTGCCAAATCCACCAAGAGAGGAACTCCCGTGAAATCTTGCAAAACAATTCTTGAAACAATAAACGGAATTTCTTCGGCTGCAGGATTTTTTGCATTGTATTTGCAAAGTGCCAAGACATCTTTTTCATGAACTTTAAGATTGTCACAATTTCGCAAAACGCTTTCGAGAACGATTCGAATACTCACTGGGAGTCTCGACACAGGAGTTTGCGTAAGCTTCGCTAACTCAGGAAGCGAATAGTACGAATATTTTTTATTGGAACTTTGGAACTCTTTGAAACATTTTTTTGAGAGCATAGAGCAAGATTAGACAGGCTCTTTTCAGGTGTCCAGTACGTCTCTCGTATTGAAAAGTTTTAAAAGAGCCCTTTTTCGATAAACAAAAAGCTTAGCCAAAAGCTTTTCTGCTACAAAAGAAAAAGGCTTGAACTGCTTTTTGAGCTCATACTCAACGCTATCCTTAATCCAAGTACCGGGGAGCTTAGCTTTCACGATTTTCTCTCCGACAACAAGCTCTTTGCTTCCGCGTATAAATTCATGTGTGTGATGCCAACTTTTGAATGGACCTTCCGACTGGGAATCGATGAACATTTTATAATTTTCATCTTCCTTCCAATCTTCATAACGAACCGTCCACTTCAAAAAAGGCTTTAATAATTTGCTTTCAGAATGAATCAAAATCTCGGAGCCTTTTACAATTTGCTCGGGCAAGAGATCGACTTTAACCTTCAGAACAGAAGGAGTTATTTTGAGCAAATTACGAGGATCTTTATGGAAATCCCAAATATCTTCGAGAGGAGTGGGCAACCACAAATCAGTTTTTAAAATGGCCATCAAGAAAGCCTAAGCTGTTTTATTCTTTTCAGGAAAGGCTTCATCAACGCCCAACTTTTCGTTGGGTTCGCCTACTTGGCGACCACGCTTGCCACTTCCACCCTGATGATCTCCAGCCGTTGGTCGAGCAACTGCTACCTTGTTTTGCAACTTGATCAATCCATCAATCAAAGCTTCCGGACGTGGAGGACAACCTGGTACATAAACGTCCACAGGAACCACTCGATCCACACCCTTCAAAACGTGATAACCATCTTTCCAATAAGGACCACCTTTTGTGGCACAAGATCCCATAGAAATAACCCAACGAGGATCGGGCATTTGATCATAAAGACGCTTCAAACGAGTCGCCATCTTTAAAGTGACGGTTCCCGCAACAATCATAAAATCAGACTGACGAGGTGTGGCACGAAAAACTCCACAACCAAAACGTTCGAGGTCATAGTTAGAAGCACCTGTTGCCATCATCTCGATCGCACAGCAAGCCAAGCCGAAAGTCATAGGCCAAAGACTGTTTTTTCGCCCCCAATTCACGACTTCATCGATACGAGAAAGAAAAACGTTATCTCCCCCAACAGGAGCTTGAGAAGGAGCAGCTGATTTTCCGAAAAGATTCATATTCATAGCTCACCTTTAGCTTTAGCAAGGCTTGGGAAAAGTCGCCAGAGCTTTCTCGATTGAAAATAATTTAGGATTGAAAGGCAATTAAGCTGAAAAGCTCGATCCGCAACCACAAGTGCTCTTGGCGTTAGGATTCGTAAAAGTAAACCCTTGCCCGTTGAGTCCGTCAGAAAAATCAAGCTGGGTTTTATCTAAGAAAAGTAAACTTTTAGGATCAATCAAAACCTGCACTCCAAAGTGTTCAAATACTTTGTCGCCTTCATTTTGTTTGTCTTCAAAGGACATCTTATAAGAAAAACCTGAACAACCACCCCCCACAACGCTCACTCGCAAAAAGAAGTTGGACTTTCCTTCACGCTCTTGAACGGAAACAAGCTGCTTTGCAGCTTTTTCGGTGACTTCGAAATTCATATTTTAATTCTAGCAGACAGACCCCCCTCTGTCAGGTTAAGTTTTTGTGTTCAGTATATGCAGCACTTATTGCGTGACCCCGTTCACCATACGGTTCCTATTTCTCGAACTGAAAAGAATTTAATAGATCACCCCTATTTCCAACGCCTTCGCCGCATTAAACAAACAGCCTTTTTGAATCTTGTTTTTCCAGGCTCTACTCACGATCGATTTAGCCATTGTGTAGGAGCCATGCATCTAGCAGGACTTATTTTCGATTCTGTTTCTCAGGAATTTATCAGCACTTTTGGTCCCCGCGCCCTTCAGCCTCCTCAGCAAGATTACTTTCGCAGACTCGTCAGGATGGCTGCCCTTTTACACGATATCGGACACGGGCCCTTTTCTCACAGCTTAGAAGGTGTGACGAATTTGGGTCGCCCCCTACATCCCGTTCGCAAACTTCTTTTTCGAGAAGGCATTATTCCCGAGGATTGGGTTCAAGATCGCTTTTTTAAATCCGATCGCTGGATGAATCAGCCAACGGCACACGAAGATTTTTCAGTTGCTATTATTTCTTTGATGGCCTCAGAAGACGAGGGACGCATCGGAGGATTACTCGCGCAAGACATCGCTTCTTTGATTGTTGATTGGGTAAAGCCCAGCCCCGAGTATGATGACGTCGACAAAGTAGGCCCCTCTGGCAAGTGGCGCCTGCACGATGCACTGAAAGAACTTGTCTCCGGAGAACTCGATGCCGATCGCATGGATTATCTATTGCGCGATTCGCATTATACGGGCGTACCTTACGGCCAGTACGACAAAGAAATGCTTATCGGAAACGTTCTTTGGCGATCTCACCCCGAAAAGAAGGGGCAACTCGTCACAGCTCTTCGAAGAAAAGCTCTTCATGCTTTTGAAGATTTTCTCATTTCTCGATTTCACATGTTCATGCAATTGTACTCACACAAAACCACAGTGGCTTTTGATGTGATTCTTGAAAATGCTTTAGCGGAATTACCTGATTTTTCTATTCAACCTGACCTCACAGACTATCTGCGCTGGTCTGATGATTGGCTGTTGAGAAAAATTATCAAAAATCGCTCTTCTAAATGGGGAGAGCACATCCGCGACCGGATTCCTCTCAAACATTTATTTACAATTCGACAAGAACAACAAAAAAAATTCTTGCGCTTTATTGAGC
Organism: bacterium; assembly: GCA_037137635.1. Lineage (GTDB taxonomy): Bacteria > Bdellovibrionota > UBA2428 > UBA2428 > UBA2428 > CANIGN01. The sequence continues at coordinate 3,216 of JBAXJW010000177.1, forward strand.
CTTACGAACTCAGTAAAGGAACAACTGCTTGGTATCCTTCTCTCAAAAATAAAAATAATCGCACCAAAACAGATCAAGTTCCTAAAATTTGGTGGAGACATAGTGTTTCTTACCTGACGACCAAAGATCGTGGTCGCTACCCGCTCTACATTGAAGAAAGAAACAAGTTAATTCCTATTGAGGAAATCTCACTTCTTCTTAAAAGTGATTACGTTCGACGCTTTGACATGATTCACGTCTACTGTTTGCGCGGGCAAGAATACGATGTGAAAAAATGGATGAAAGAGAACGGGTTAAGCGAAGACATCATTCAACCTGTTGAATTATAGTTGTTTAAATTATTATTTAATTGCGCTTAAAAAAAGCTCAGAATTTTTTTCTTTATAAATACC
>JBAXJW010000178.1:0-3582 GCA_037137635.1 bacterium
AGCTTCTATCTTCTGGTCTTTCGATTTCTCAGTTGGTGACAACTGCATGGGCATCGGCTGCAACTTTTAGAGGAACAGACAAGCGTGGCGGTGCAAACGGTGCGCGTATTCGCTTGGCTCCTCAAAAAAATTGGGAAGTAAATCAACCTGCAGAGCTTACAAAAGTTCTCCAGGTTATTGAGACGATTCAAAAAGAATTCAATCAAGCTCAAGCAAGTGGAAAAAAAGTTTCTCTCGCAGATCTTATCGTTCTGGGTGGTTGTGCAGCTGTTGAAGAAGCCGCGAAAAAAGCAGGCCACAGTGTAAAAGTTCCATTTGCTCCAGGAAGAATGGATGCATCAGAAAAGCACACAGATGTTGATTCATTTAAAGTTCTTGAGCCTACGTCTGATGGATTTAGAAATTATCTTCGAAAGGGCCAAGAAAAAGCTGCCGCAGAGTTGCTCGTTGATCGTGCAAATTTGCTCACCTTAACGGCTCCAGAGATGACCGTTCTTGTGGGCGGATTACGAGTATTGGGTGCGAATTACGGCAAAGCATCTGAGGGTGTTTTCACAAAAAGGCCTGAAACTTTAACGAATGATTTCTTTATAAATCTTCTCGACATGGGCACAAAGTGGCAGAAGTCATCAAAGGTTGAAGGCGTGCTTGAAGGGCGTGATCGTGCAACTGGAGAAATTAAATGGACAGGTTCTGTTGTGGATCTAGTGTTCGGATCAAATTCACAATTGCGATCACTTGCAGAAGTTTATGCGTGCAGTGACTCTCAAAAAGTTTTTGTTCAAGACTTTGTTGCCGCTTGGGACAAGGTCATGAGCCTTGATCGTTTTGAAATGAATGGATAAATCCAGAAAAAACAGATAGTGATGGTAAAAGATGAAGTTAAATTTAAGTAAAATAATAATGTTTTGTTTTTTGGTTAACTTTTTAGATCAAGCTAATGCTTCGAAACTAAAAGATGTTTCTTATAGTTTTGATTCTGAAAAAATTACGGCTGCTCCGGATTCTTTTCATTTCCTTAGATCATTTGTGGATTTTTTTTACTTAGTTTTTAAAAAGAATCAAAACGACTTTAATTTAAAAAATATTTCTGACGTGCAAGGATGGTGCGTGGGAGACGCTCATCCAGAAAATTTCGGTGTTCTTTTGCTTGAGAATCAGTCACCTCTTTTTACGATGAATGACATTGATGATTCAGGACCTTGTCCTGTAGCTCTAGATTTGTTCAGGTTAATGGTTAGTTCTCGTCTCTATGATGAAAAGATAAAGTTAGATGATTTGAAAGATGCTTATGTAGCCGGACTTAAAAAAGAAGGATTTAAAGTCCCCAAAAGTATTTTAGAGATGATTTCTAAGTCTCAAAAAAGAGGTATTGTTCCGAGCGATAAAAAAGTTTCAGATAATAAGATTGTAAGAGATTCACAAATGAAAGAATTAAGTGATTCAGAGTTTGCTGGAATTAAGAGAGCTTTAAATACGTATGATCATGTTTTGGATCCAAATTTTCAAATACTAGATGTTCTTGCCACAAGTAAAGTAGGAGGCGGTTCAGGCGGGCTTTCACGATATGAGGTTTTATTAAAGAACGGAAATTCTAATTTGCATTTAGAGTTTAAAGAAATGGTTAACCCGTCTGTATATCCTGTTTCAGAGAATATTCCCTCTCCTGATCAAAGAGTTAAAAAGAGCATTTTATTTAATCAAGGTTTAGGAGCTTCAAGATTGTATAAGGTTGTTGAGATGAATGCTAAGTCGTTTTTTATACGACCAAGGTTTGCTGGTAACGTTGGTGTTACTCTTGAGAAGCAGTCTACATCCGACAATAAAGAAATCATTCAATATGAAGCATTTAGCTTGGGTCTTATTCACTCTCGATCGATCAGTGATTTAAATCGATGGATAGATAAAGTTGACTCTCTAAAAAAGAGTGAGTGGGAAAATGATGTTTCTGATATGTCAGAATTTTTTAAGAAAAAATACAAATCTTTAAAAAATTAAACTCGGACCGTTAATCCATCTGCAAGACTTTTTCTATAAGCGGCAAAGGCCGGTAGTAGACCTACTGAAAATGCCGCAAGAAAAAGGACTCCAAGATAAAGAGCTTCGTTTGCTGAAATTGCTTGGATCGGAAGATAAATTCCAAAGCGATTCATGATCCAAGGTCTTGCAATGACGATGAGTGAATAGAGAAGACCAAGGCCCATGAGGGATCCTGCAAAAACTAAAGTGAGTGATTCAAAAATAAAGAGAAACAATATTTTGTGGGGTCGCAAACCGAGTGCTCTCAGGATGGCCATTTCCCTTCTTCGTTCATTGAGGCTCGTATAAAGAACGAGAAGGAGTCCGAGGATACTCACTAAGGCCACGCAGGCAGAGATTCCCTTGAGGGCTTTTTCTGCGTAACTTAGAGTGCTCCAGAGTTTAGAAAGCACAACTCCAGGTATTGCGGACATAAGAGGTTCATCTTCAAAAGTATTGATTTCTCTTTGAAGGCGAAGCGTCTCGATGCGATTTTTAGTGCGCAATAAAAATGAAGTGATTTGTTTTGGTTTTAAAAGATCTTTTTTGATTTTGCTTAAGGAAGTTTCTTTGCCTTCAATTGGAGGTACTCCATCTTTCCAATCCATGTGGATCGCTTCCATTCCTTCAAGGGTAATGAAAAGAGCGCGGTCTAGGGGAGTTACCGTAGGTTCTAGGATTCTAACTATGTGAAAAGGTTTGTCGTTATGTTTGACGAGGCTGATTTCAGAAATTCCGTGACTTAGAACAATGGGATCGCCAACTTTGTAGTTTAATTTTTTTGCAACCTCGGCGCCAATGACGACGTCGAAAATATCATGAGCTTCTACACCTTGAGAGAATTTTAAGGAACGATCTCCTTGGTAGCGATAGTGCTCGTAGAAATTTTCATCAGTAGAAATGACTCGGTGACCTTTGTGACTGTCGCCTAGCGAAATGGGAATCGTCCATTCAACGGCCGAATGTTTTTTGAAATGTTCGAAGCTGGAATATGAGATGTTGTTTGTTGCCTCTCCCATGTGAAAAACTGTGTAGAGCAAAAGTTGGATGTCTGAGCCTCTGGCTCCCACAACAAGATCTGTTTGGCTAAGAGTGTTTGAAAATCCATCTTTCGCGCCTTCGCGAATTCTTTCAACACCTAAAACAAGAAACACGCTCAGTGCGATTGAAAAGATGGTGATAGAAGTGGCAACGAATCTGTTCTTGATAGATCGCAGTGCTAAAAAGACTAAGGTCATGATGGACTTCCTTTGTAGGCTAAGTTGATTTCTTCCATCTTAACCGTGCGATCAAAGAAGCTTGCAAGAGTTGGATCGTGACTCACAAACAGAAGTGACGTTTCTTTTTTTTCACATTCGCTCATAAGAAGCTCTATGAATTTACCTCTTTGGCTGTGATCGAGGGCTGAGGTGGGTTCGTCTGCAATGATAAATTCAGGAGCACCAATGAGCGCTCGGGCAGCGGCAACTCGTTGTTGTTGGCCCACGCTTAACTCAGTGATGGGTTTGTCTAGGTAATCAGCAATTGAGAGAGCCGTTGCGAGTCTCTCTGCTTCTTGCTCTG
>JBAXJW010000179.1:0-3578 GCA_037137635.1 bacterium
ATGCGAATGGGCATGGAAACGCTGCGGATGCCCCTGCTTTGCTGTTGCACAATGGACTTGTCCTGCAATTGCAGAGCCAGAGGTGTTCAGCAACCCAGCCTTGTCGCTCGCGCTGGGCGTCATCGCTTGTATTTTCGGCAATCTACAGAGAAGTCCGTTTCACGATTTCCACATCTTTTCGGCCACCATTCGGGCGCCAGCCATTATGGGAGTTTGGGCATTTTCATTGTTAATTTCATTAAAACAAAAGAATAATTAGCTTCTTCTTTTTTGTCTGCAGGAGTTTCTTCGATAAATTTTTCGAGGACTTTTTTATATTCTAAAACATTCACAGGCTGAGGGCTTAATTCTACAATACGAAAAACATTTTCTTTAATGAGTTCTCTGTTGGTAACATTGTCAGGACCTCCATTTAAGAAACCTGTAAGTTCCATGGGATTATCAATGTGAACAAAGCCCGGATCTGCGTTAAGAATCAGAACATTCAGCGCAAGAAAAGTTTTTAAAAAAGTTTTGTTCATTGATGTTCAAATAAATACCCTCGAAAAAACGTCTCAATTTAATAAGTCTTTACGAAGTACATTCTTCAAGAAGTTTCCTCAGAGACGCGTCAATTGTTTGAAGCTTTCAAAAGCATCGACAATCTTTCCAGTGATCGAAAGCTCTGAAAATAAAATTTGTCCAAGTGGTCCGCTTTGAGAAGGTTTCTTCACCCAGAGTCCTTCGTAAGAGCGACCATTGTTCAAAATTAAGTTCTTTATCTCAAGAGCAGTGAGTTCTGGTTTGATTGACCATAATAAAGCAGCGACTCCTGCAAGGGCCGGGCTTGCCATGCTTGTACCACTAAACACAGCGTATTTATCTCCAGGCACACAAGATTCTATCTTCACTCCAGGAGCAAAGATATCAACTGTGTCTTTTCCATAATTACTAAAAACTGCAGGCAGAGTAGGGCCTTTATTTGCTGACGAAGCCCCTACTTCAATCCAAGATTGAATTTTTTCTGAATTCTTAACTTTCAAGGGAGTAGGGAAGTTATGATTCACATCCAAGTTTAAGTTTTTAGCTTCATTTCCTGCAGCGTGAATCATCAAAACACCTTTTTGTGTGGCGTATTCAATTGCTTCTTGAACCTTATCTCGGTCAGGACTGTATTCCTTACCGAAGCTCATATTTATGATGCGTGCACCTTTGTCAGCCGCGTAGCGAATCGCAAGTGCGACGTCCTTATCTCGTTCGTCGCCATTGGGAATTGCACGAAGAGCCATGATTCGCGCGTGGCTTGCAACGCCCTTTATTCCTATATCATTTGATCTTTGCGCCGCTATAATTCCTGCAACGTGAGTTCCGTGATCGTTTTCAATTCCTGCAACGTCATTGTTGCCGTAATGAATATCGTTAAAATCATCGGGATTATCTTTTACAATTTCAGCACGAGGATCAAAGTTGACGTTTAAAGAAAAACTCAAAGCGTCACTGTTGATCTCAATGAATTGTTTAATCTTTGCGACACTAGGAAATCCAAGACCATCGAAAATTGCAATGATTTGATTGCGAGCATTGATCACATTTGGATCTTCACTTGTAAGATTTGCGAGATCCGTACGAGTCAAAAGATCAAAAGACTTATTCAGAACTGGTTCAAGGACGGTATAGCTTTTGACAATATCCTCAAGGGCGGGATTAAAAGCATCAAGATCTTCTTGAGCTTGTTTTCGATCAGCTTCGATTTCTGTTTTAAATTTTTTGTAGAGAAAATTTTCTTCTTCGTTGAGGACACTTCCAGAATCTATCTTTTTTTGGAGTCTTCGAAAGATGCGGGTTTTCTCAAGAGTTTCTGCTCCTATGTTCACAATTTTTCCGTTTTGATCGTAGCCACCGATAAAATTCCAGCCATAGACATCATCGATGTAACCGTCTCCGTCATCGTCGATGCCATTTGTAGCTTTATCATGCCCATTTGCATCGAGTCCTATTTCTCCGCTATTCACCCAAAGGTTATTTTTTAAATCTTCGTGGGTGATATCAACTCCGCTATCAATCACAGCAACGGTGATAGAAGTGAGTTTTTGCGTTCGATCTCCAAATTCAAGATCGAGTTCACGATAAAGACGATTGATGCTTTCACCTTCTTTAGAATCTTCATCGGGGCTGAGGTTGTACCAGTCTTCTCCCAGCACGATAGAAGTATTGAGAGTCTCGCGAGCGCCTTTGAGTTTGTTTTGTGTAACAAGATCCGTTCGTGGTGCGCGCCCGCAAGAGCCTAAAATTATCAGGACTAAAAGTGGAATACCCCTCTTCATGCAATCCCCTTTCCCTCGTAAGCAGAAATAGTCTGGGATCAAAACAACTTGTACTTAAATGAGCTTACGCAAGATGTTTACAGAGCGAAGTGTCGAAAGAGTTTATTGAGTGAATTTCACGTTAACTCATCAAATCAGTCACTTAAGTGTCGATAAAATGTTATGCACGTGAGAAGACAAAATAAAATAGCTCTCGGTCTTATCTTCCTTGTAGCAATTATTCTTATCTCTATAGGGTTATTTTTTTATTGTAGTGATGGCTCTTGCGCAAATGACAACAAGGAAGCTACAGCTTCTAGTGAAGAAAATTCCATTGATAATAACGAAGGCGTTGTGGAGCAGGCAAAGCAAGAAACAGAAAAAAAATCAAGAGAGAAGCGTGTACCTTCATCAGAGAGTGATCCAAATACAACAGAAGACACTCCATCTAACGATGATCAGAACCAATATTAAATGAATTTCACAATGCTATTTGCTTAATAAAACCCAAAAATCTTTTGAAGAGGGAGTATCTTCTACACTGAGGATGTGAGCTTTTAAGATGAGATAATCTTTTTTCTCTAAGAATTTGCTTAAATCTAAAGCGAGAGGGTAATAGGTGCCTTCTTTGAGTTCATATTCAAGCCACAAAGAATCATGAAGATCGATAAGGCGATACAACGGAAGAGATTTTGAATTCTTTGAATTTAGAATCCTTAAGAGATCACTCCAAAATTGAGCGGGAGCCACAATAGCTCTTGAATCACTCAATAAAAGAGTTGGAGTTTTGAGTCTTAAAAGCTCAATTTCAGCTGCAAAGCTTCTTTTATCTTCGTTTTCGCCTCGGGTCTCCTTTGAGATTAGAAAGTTATAAAAATGGGCATTGGTAGATTCCGTGAGAGCATAACGGCTTTTGGGGTCATATGTGTGCTCGAATGCAGATCGATTTGAACGAAGTCGAATATTAAAATGTGCAAAAGGCTCACCAGCTTGGTTAAGCGTTTCAATAAAATCAGCTGAATTTAGTTCAATATTTGAATAAATAAAGTCTTCACTTGCTTCAAAAAAGTAAACATTTCGATCTCTATATATATGTTCACATGAAAAAAGGGGACTCAATAAAGCTAAAAAAAGGTACTTATTCATGCGCTTTAAAGCATCCTTCTTTTGGGCTCTTTTGAAAAAATCATTTCGCATCGCTGCAATATCTCGATAAGTTAAATTATCGAGATATGTAAGTGCTTGTTTTTACGTAGAAACAATGTTTTCATATATAAAGATGAGGAATCAGCTTTG
>JBAXJW010000180.1:0-3561 GCA_037137635.1 bacterium
ATCGTCTTTTGAAAGGCCTGAGCACGCGCTTGACCCACCACAATCATCACTTCTGGCTGAGTTTTTATTGATTCTTTCATGAAAAAGTATTGAATTAGCAATGTGGCAGACACAGCCCCAAAACTCAAGCAGTTAAAACCAAAGCCCGAGTGGCTCAAGGTTCGCGCGCCCGGTGGAGAAAATTATCTCAAGATAAAATCTCACCTTGCTCAATTTAATCTCCACACTGTTTGCGAAGAAGCACGTTGCCCCAACATCGGCGAATGCTGGGCAGGCGGAACCGCAACCTTCATGCTCTTGGGAGATACCTGCACACGAGGCTGCAAATTTTGTGCAGTCAAAACAGGTAACCCTCGTGGAGTCGTAGACGAATTTGAACCCGAAAAGATTGCCCATACCGTTTCAGGTATGAACTTAAGCTACATCGTTCTCACCTCGGTGGATCGCGACGACTTGCCCGATCAAGGCGCGAGTCACTTTGCCAAAACTGTAGAACTCACAAAGGCTATGCGACCCGATATGCTCATCGAAGTGCTCACTCCCGACTGGAGAGGCGACGACAAGTGCATCGAAGCCATGTCACATTCCCAAGCTGATGTGTTGGCTCACAACGTAGAAACTATTGAGCGTTTGCAAAAAGAAGTGCGCGATCCGCGCTGTTCATATTCTCAAAGTCTTTATGTTTTAGAAAATTACTTAAAAAAAGCCGAAGCCATCGGCCGCAAAGTTGCCACCAAGACTTCAATAATGATGGGTCTTGGCGAAAGCGATGACGAAGTACTTGCGTGCATGAAGGATATTCTCAACGTGGGAGTAAAAGTACTCACATTGGGACAGTACCTTCAACCCACAGAACGCAGACTGACTGTTAAAGAATTCGTTTCTCCAGAGCGTTTTTCTGCTCTCGCAAAAGAGGGAGAGGCCATGGGTTTTGCTTATGTAGCCGCTGGTCCTCTTGTGCGTTCGAGTTATCGCGCGGGAGAGTATTTTATTGAAAAGATTTTGAGAGGGGAAAAAAGCGATGGATCCATCCTTAGCCCAAAAAAAACAATCGATGAACACAGCAACAGAACCCAAGGATCAAGTAAAGAATCAATTCAAGGATCAATCCATGGCTAAAAATCAAAAAGCTTTCCCAGTTCAGCCCTTTAAAGATAAAGATTTTGCACTTCGCTTTTTCAAACTCATGACTCGCACGCGAGCGCTCGAAGAAAAGCTCATCAAGATGTCGAAAAGTAGCGATGGCTTTTTTTGGATTGGTGGTCCCGGTGAAGAAGCCTTCCAAGTTGCACTTGGATTGCAAGTGGATAAAGGCGAAGGCATCGAACACGACATGCTTCACCTGCACTATCGCAGCAACGGATGCGTCCTTTCTATGGGCGAACCATCCATCAATTTTATTCGCCAAATGAGATCCGTTGAGACAGATCCATATTCAGGCGGAAGAAACTTCGCCGCACACGTTTCCAAAAAAGAATGGAACGTTGTCCCTATTACTTCGACCATCGAAACTCAATTTTCAGTGGCACCCGGAACAGCTCGCGCTCAATGGCGTGCTCACAAAGAGGGAAAAAAAGCTGGAATCAGCATTGTTCTTGGCGGTGACGCAGGAACAGCTGAGGGAGATTTTGCAACCTGTCTTATTTGGTCTTCGCGCCCGAATGAAGAATTGCCTCTTTTGATGATTGTCACAAACAATCAATTTGGAATTTCCACTCCTGCTAGCACTCAGCACGGCGAAAAAAACATCGCTGATCGAGGCAAGGCTTTTGGAATCAAAACCGGCCTTGCAGATGGAAATAATCCCGAAAAAATCTGGAGTGCCCTGCGTGACGCTCTTGAATACGTGCGTGAATCGCGCAAACCCTATCTCTTAGAAGTCTCCGTTTCTCGTTTGAACGGTCATAGCTCTTCATCTGGAGCAAACCGAGTCGATGGCGAAGAAGATTGCCTTGAAACATTTCAGAAAAAACTCGAAAAACTTGGCTGGATCACAGCCGCAGAAGCAGACAAACTTCACGAAGAAGCTGTTGCTGAAATGAATGAAGGCCACGAACAGGCCCGCAAGGAAAACTATCCTTCCGCAGACAGTATCTTCGATCATGTTTTTGCTCCCAAAAAGACCGAATAAAAAAAGCACTTTGCGCTATGGCTTTTTGCCAACACCGTTGTCCGAACGCCCTATACAGCGTATAACAATTTTGTGGCAAATTTGGCTCAAGCAGTGAGGCTTGCGTTACATTATGGTGAAACGCATTTAGGAGTAACGGATATTTTTGGTGAAGACGTGGGACCTCCTCTGGAAGGCGTGTTCACTTGCACACAAGGACTTAAAAAAACATGGAACTCCCCTCTCGATGAAAGAGGAATCATTGGAACAGCCATGGGTCTTGCTCTAGCAGGACAAAAGCCCGTCGCTGAAATTCAATTCTGCGATTACATTTTTAACACAATTGATTTACTCAAACTCGCAGGCAACAGTTACTGGTCTTCAAACGGTCAGTGGAACATGCCCATGGTAGTGATGACTCCTCACGGAGCAGGAATCCACGGATCGCTCTATCACAGCCACTCATTTGATGCTTGGGCAACTCGCTTAGCTGGATGGAAGATCGTGATTCCCTCAAACGCTCGTGATGCTTATGGATTGATGCTGTCTGCAATCGAAGAACCCAATCCGGTGCTTTATCTGATTCCCAAAGCTTTGCTTCGAGCAAAAGGTGAAGAGTTAATTCCCGGCGAACCAGAAAATGATGCTGATCTTAGAAAAATGATCGATGCTCCCGTTATGGGAAGCGAAGCGCGCAAAACATGGCAAGCTCAATGGCCTGCTGTTGAATATGCACCCATCCCCATTGGAAAAGCAAAAATTGTACGTGAAGGAAGTGACGCTGCTGTGATCACCTACAGTCGCCATGTACACATGGCGCGCGAAGTAGCGAACGAACTCGCTGCTGAAGGCAAAGGTGAAATTCGCGTAATCGATTTGCGCTCGCTCCACCCCTACGACTGGGAATGCATTTCTCAAGCGGTGAAAGATACCGGCGGAAAAGTTTTATTCGTAAACGAAGACACCGAAGTTACAAACTTTGCAGAACACTTGTTACGAAGAACAATCGAAGAACATTTTTATGAATTGCGCTCGCGACCACGCGCGTGTTTAGCAAAACATCTTCCAGGCGTGGGACTTTCTCCTACTCTTGAAGAAGCAACCGTCCCCCAAAAAAGCGATATCAAGCGTGAGTTAGAAGCCATGCTCGATGAGAGATTTTAGAAATAAAATTTTAGAAAATAACTTAAGGAGTAATTTATGAATTTTGAAGTTCCAGAATTAGGCGAAGGCGTACAAGAAGGCGAACTCATCGCATGGAAAGTAAAAGTTGGCGACACCGTGAGCATGGATCAACCCTTGCTCGAAGTCATGACCGACAAAGCAACTGTTGAAATCCCAAGCCCTGTCGCGGGAACCATCAAAGAAATCAAAGCAGCAGAAGGCGATCGACTAAAGATTGGCCAAGTTATTTTGGTGATTGAAGAAGGCGCGAAAGCTAGTGCCGCAGC
>JBAXJW010000181.1:0-3541 GCA_037137635.1 bacterium
GAACTGAGCTTTGCATTTCTGTCACGTCAAAGGTTCTCAATTCTTTAAAATCTTTTGATGGCATAGAAGTTCTCGCAGCCGTTGATGATGCACAAACTCGAGACTTACTGTTGAAATGTTTAAAAGCAGAAAACATTATCATGACCGATCCGGAGCTTCCTTCGGGAACAGATCGAGTCTATGCGGCTGCTCTTCAATATGCGCAAAAGAACAATATCTCTTATTCCTCTCTCCAAGCAGTTATAAACATTCAAGGCGACATGCCTTTTATTTCTGAATCAGCACTTGCTGAATTCACAAAAGATTTAAAAAATTGGGATGCTTCAAAAGAACTCATCTTTACTCCTTATGAGTCGTGGCCAAGTGATTTGGATTACAAAGACCTTGGCAATGTAAAAATTGCGACAAGCCAATCGGATAGGGCGCTTTATTTTTCAAGATACCCTATTCCATGTTCAAGAAATTTTGATTTAAAGGCTCTTAAATTACACGTGGGAATTTATGCCTTCACTCCTTCAGCTTTAGAAAGTTTTTGCAAACTTCCTGCGTCTCCCTTGGAGAAACTCGAAGGCCTTGAACAATTAAGAGCCCTCGACGCTCAAATTCCTATTCTTTGTAAGCACGTTGTCTGCAACCCTGACGAAAGCTTTAGAGGAATCGACACTATTGGGGACTTCGAGTGGGCCGAAAATTTTAAAACTCAAAAGCTTCATTCTAAAAATTCTACTGAGGAAATCTCTCCATGAATCCTTTAGAAAACATTGTTGAATTTAAATACGGATCAAAAAGTTTTAGCTGGGGAAGCGGTAAGGGCTTCACCCTAATGGCAGGTCCTGACATCTTTGAAGATTACGGAATGGTGAAAGAAGTTGCCTCAGAATTAAAAAGAGTCACTGATGAACTCGGAATTCCTTGGATTTTGAAATGCTCTTTTGACAAGGCCAACAGACAAAGCAGCTCAAGCTTCAGAGGCTTAGGGATGGATGAAGCCCTTGAAGGACTTGAGAAATTAAAAGTCGAATATAACTGTCCTTTAGTAACAGACGTTCACGAAGTTGCACAGATTAAAAAAGTCGCGCAATTTGCAGACGTTTTGCAAATTCCAGCTTTTCTCTCACGCCAGACTGATCTTGTTCAAGAAGCGGCAAAGACGGGTAAGGTAATCAATATTAAAAAAGGCCAGTTCCTGGCTCCATGGGACATGAAAGCGATTGCTCAAAAATGTGTAGCTGTTGGCAATTCAAAAGTGCTTCTTTGTGAAAGAGGAACAAGCTTTGGATACAACAGGCTCATTGTAGATGTTCCGGGGCTTGCAGAAATGCGCAAAAGTGGATTCCCCGTTGTGATGGATGCCACACACTCAGCACAACTCCCTGGAACTGCAGCGGGCGGTACAGCAAGCGGTGGAAATAGAGAAGCGATTGCTATTTTAGCCAGAGCTGCTGTTGCGTGCGGAGTGGATGGACTTTTCTTAGAAACTCATCCTCGTCCTGAAAAAGCACTTTGTGATGGCCCCATTGCGTGGCCGTTAGCTGAGATGCGAAGCCTTTTAACAACACTAAAACATATATCTGAGATTTAAATACCTGGTATTTTTTGAAAAACTATTTCTTTGAACCGCTAGGTAAAGGATTCTTCTTACCATCTATGGGGCCGTAAATTTTATCGCCTTCTTTGTAAGGTGTACCTTTTTGAGGATGAGCACTTTTCACTTTAAAATGATCACCTTTTTCATCTTTACCCTCTTCTACAACCAGATAGGCGGGATCTGTTTCACCTGTAGGAAGTGATCTGCCATTTGATAAGGGTGGAGCAGGCGGAGTAGGGTCTGGAACATTGCGTGGTTCTGGGCCTCCGGATTTGTAAGGTATAATTCCCGGTTCTTCTTTTTGGCCGATTTGAGGTATTTTCCGAATCATATTTGAAGAAGCCTCTACGAAAACAGGTAAGAAAATAAAACAAAAGCTCATTTTAAAAAGATTCAATCTTAAAAATGAGCCCATACTCCTAGGATACTTTTTTAAAAGACTTTCAAAAGCCATGTCTTTGACAGCCTTAAAGAGCACTTACAACTGCAGGCTCTTCTTTACTTCTGCAATCAATTTTTCGGATTTCACAATCTTCTTTTCTTCTTCTAAGTTCTTTTTATATTTTGTAAAATACAACTCAAGAACTCTGATCGACTTTTGAAAAGCAACATCTTCTACCTTAACAGGTTCATCACTTTCACTTACAAAACGCACAAGAACTAAATCATTTCCTTGTTCAATTGCACGAGGCAAGAGAGGCGATTGTTTTTTTTAGAGCTAAAAGCTCAGCACTCTTTACGTCATTTTCACCAAGAGAACCAAGACGACCTTGGCCAACATCCCATGGTGAAGCTTTTGTCCAAGTCAAACCAAGCGCTTTCACTTGAGCAGCATCGGGACCATTTTTAGATTTCATCCATTTTGAAACAATCTCTTTTAAGAGTGCCGCTTTCTTTTGATTTTCAAGATAATCCTTTGCAAGATTGTTCTTAACGTCTGCGTAAGCTGTATTCACAGCAGCTTTTTTGTCGATAAGTTTAATCAAGTGAAACCCGAAAGAACTTTTGACAACGTTAGAGACATCATTAGGCTTTGAAAGAGCAAAAGCTGCTTTTTCAAATTCAGGATCCATCACACCATGAGCAAAATACCCCAAAGCCCCTCCTCGAGAAGCGTTCGAAAGATCTTGAGAATATTTTTTTGCTGCATCTTCAAAAGAAATCTTTCCGTCTTTAATTTCTTTTTGAATGTCTTTGATTTTTGTTTCCGCTGCAGCTACTTGATTTTTTTCAACTTTAATTAAAATGTGATTCGCAGAAACCTCTTCAGGTTTTTTATAATTCTTAATGTTTTTATTATAAAAATTTTGAAGATCAGCATCTTTTTTTGAGTCTGCGACTAAAGCAGTGACTTCAGCAGGACTCACAGTCACCGCAGTCTTGATAATTTTAGGCGAAACTTGAAGTGTTTCAAAAATTTTCTTTTTAGAAAGAGCGCGAGCAATCTCAACTTCTCCATTATTCAAGAGAGAACCCACAAGAGCGAAAGGCTGAATAACGCGCTCACTTTTGAGGTCATTTCTTAAATTGTTTTCGAATTCAAAAGGGACAGTCACAAGCTTTCTGTAAAGTTCAGGATCAAAAGCTCCATTTTTTTGAAAGTATGGAAGCTGCTCAATCTGCGATCGGATAGCTCCCTTGCTCACTTGCATGTTCTGCTCTTCAAACAAGTGGAAGAAAACTTTTCTTTGAACAATTTCATCAAGAGCTCGCTCTGGATTAATCATCATTTTTCGAATTTGTTCGACCATTCCCTTTTGAGCAGGATCTGTTGCTTTTGATCCGTAGGATTTTTGAAATTGCTCATCTCGGCGCATAAGATCATATTGAAGCTCACGAAAAGAAACTTCCTGTGATGCAACTTTTGCAACAGTTCCAGATACAAAAGATCCTCCTCCGCGACCACCTCTAGACATCCCTGGTAATCCAAGAGAAATAATCAAGGCGATTCCA
>JBAXJW010000182.1:0-3499 GCA_037137635.1 bacterium
GACATCAGCTTTGTTTCAACTGCAAACCCAAGCACACTTGCTCGACTCGCCAAACTCTTTCGCGAGATTGGACTAAAAATTATAGACGAAATTGCTATGGGCAATTTTTCTCAGATCGACAAGCTCAACCATGCCCAAAGAAAAAGTATTCTCGGCCAACTTAAAGCAGATCCCAAAAGAGCTGCTGAACTGAGAAAAATCTGGAACGAAAAAAACGGACAAGTCTTCATGAAAGATATCTGGCCCGACATTCAAGCTGTTGCCTGCTGGACCGGGGGAAGTAGCTCCATATTTCTCGAACAACTTAAAAACGAATTCTCACCTCAAACCCTTATTCGTGACTTAGGATATCTCTCGAGCGAATTTCGAGGAACAATTCCCTTTTCAGACGACACAAACGCAGGCCTTCCAACTTTCAGAAGTCACTTCCTAGAATTTGTAGAACGCGACGTTTGGGACTCAGGAAAAGAAAACTTTTTGTGCCTACACGAACTTAAACATTCAAAGCAGTACTACATTTTTGTCACTTCCGACTTTGCTCTTTATCGATACAATATGAACGATATTGTTGAAGTATATGGTTTTTTTAACAAAATTCCTCTTTTGAAATTCATTCAAAAAGGAAAAGGTGTCACCAACATTACTGGCGAAAAACTTTACGAAAGCCAAGTTCTAAGCGCTGTTGATCAAGTTGAAAAAATAAATCGACTGAACTCAACTTTCTTCATGATGGTCGCCGATGAAGAGCAAAGTCGATACAAATTATACTATGAGCCCTTCGAGGAAAAACTCTCCCTGAGCCTTCAACTCAAAGAGGATCTTTCCCAAAAACTCGACATCATTCTTCGCGAAATCAACATTGAATACGACGTCAAAAGAAGTAGCGATCGCCTCAAAGACATCGAAATCGTTCTCCTAAGCCCTGGAACCTATGAAGAATACAAACGTCACTCTATCCTCAAAGGACAACGAGAGGGACAATTTAAAATTGTGGCTCTTCAATACAAAAAAGATCTTTCTTTTGAATTTGAAAAATTCAAGTATCCTCGCAAAGAAAGCAACGTGAATCCCTCTGCTGAAAGAAGCCCCGAGCTATGAGAACTCATATTCATGTTCAAAGCTATTCAGTTCCCTTGAGAAGCAGTTTCAAGCATCATTCGGCTGAACGTAAAACAACAGCAACTGTTCTGGTGAGTATCGAACGCAACAGCCTCAAAGGATTTGGCGAAGCCTGCCCACGCTCTTACGTAACAGGCGAGACTGTTGAAGGGGCCATGAGTTGGATCAAAAGTAAAGTTGATGACTTATCCGACATTCAAACTTTGAACGATCTTAAAATCTGGAGTGAAAAGATGTCGCATCAAATAGACGGAAATCTCTCTGCCTATTGTGCCGTTGAACTAGCCTATCTTGATTTACTTTCCAAAGAAGCCAATCAAAGCCTTGAGAATTTCTTAGGACTTCCCGAAGCAAGCGGAAGCTTTCAGTATTCAGCAGTTGTGAGTGATGAGGAAGGCGAAAAATTAGAAAAGATTCTCAAGTCCTATCTCCACATGGGATTTTTTGATTTCAAATTCAAATTATCCGGACAACTTGAAGTGGATCAAAAAAAGTTTGCGCTCCTTGATCAACTCGCAGGAACGCAAAACTCAAAAATTAAAATTCGCGTAGACGCTAATAATATCTGGGCACACAAACCAAAAGAAGCACTCGATTACTTGAGAAAACTCAAAAGAAATTTTTCTGCGATCGAAGAACCTCTCGGTGCTCATGAATGGGAAGGGCTCTCCGATCTCAGCATACAGCTTGAGACTCCCTTTATTCTCGACGAAAGCCTTCTGACTGTAGAAGACATGCAAAAAGCTCTCACCTTACCTGGGCAGTGGATTCCCAATATTCGCATTTCAAAAGTGGGCGGGATTTTACGCGCTCTTAAAATTGCAAAAATCGCAACAGATGCAGGATGCAAGCTCATCATTGGTGCTCAAGTAGGTGAAACATCACTTCTCACAAGAGCCGCTCTCTCAGTTGCTCAAGCCTACAAAAAACACATCATGGCTCAAGAAGGAGCCTTCGGAACCCTTCTCATCGAAAAAGACATCGCTCAACCAGAGCTTCGCTTTGGATCAGGCGGCCACCTCAACTGGAAACAGGAAGGTTTCGGCTTTGGCCTTAACGTTGAAGACTTCTAGGGTCAGTTTCCTGACATCTTTTCAAGTCTGTGTTTTTCTGAGGACATAAATATAAGGTCCCAAAAAAAATGAATTTTAAAAATGCTATTTGTGCTATAATTCTTTTTCCTTTTTTTTCTTTTGCTGATGAAGTTTCAGCAATAGCACCTGACACCGAAATTTTCACAAGTTTCGAAGAAGTCAAAGTCAATCAAGGAGAAACGCTTTCTCAAATTTGTGAAGACCTAGAACTTCCTTCTCCACAACTCTTTATTTCAAAAATTAAAGAAAACAAGAACTTTGTTCTCAAGGAAGGTCAAAAGATTCAAGTTCACAAAACTCTTGCCCCTATCGTTGAGTTTTCTTTTTTAGAATTCCCCATAAATTCTCGTACAAGCCAATTCTACGCTTGGAACAAAGGAAGCTGGGAAAATACTGAAATCAGCAAAAACTTTGAAACTCAAATTCAAAAATTTTCAGGGATCGTTAAAAATAGTCTTTGGAGTTCTGCTGAGGAAGCTCAAATGGACACAAGTCTTCTCATTAAACTCTCCGAAGTTTTTGGGTGGGTTTTAGATTTTTCTCGAGAAGTTCAACCGGGTGATGAATGGCGTTTAGTGGCCACAGCATACAGCTACAAGGGCAAACATATGGGCTGGAAAGATATCGAAGCAGCAGAATTCAAAAGAGGAAATCAGATATACCAAGCCTTCAACTACGAAGATCCCGAAAGTAAAAGAAAGGGATATTTTAACTCTATTGGAGAAAGCCTTGAGAAAATTTTCTTAAAAAGCCCTATTAAATTTGGTCACATCACCTCTCGCTTCTCTCGAAAACGCTTTCACCCCATCCTTCAAGTGAATCGACCTCACCTCGGCATCGACTATGGCGCTCCCGTGGGCACACCCATCATGGCAGTCGGAGAAGGCACCGTTGAATTTGCAAATTGGAGCGGAGGCGGCGGAAGAGTCTTGAAGATTCGTCACAATTCAACGTTTACCACTGCTTACAAACTCCTGAGTCGCTTCGCCAAGGGAATCAGTGTTGGGAAAAAAGTACATCAAGGAGACATCGTTGCTTTTTCGGGGTCATCTGGACTCTCAACGGGACCCCATTTGCACTTTGAATTTCTAAAAAACGGAAGTTTCGTCGATCCTCAAAGCCTTAAGTTTCCCTCAGCATCGCCTCTGTCAAATGATGAAAAAAATCGTTTTGCAGATGTTCTACGCAAAAACACTTTGCTCCTTCCGCAGTGGCCAAATGAAAGTACCGTGGCGATGCGAAAAAGCGACAACACTCCTAATCGATAAAATTTCTGCGCTCTAAGC
>JBAXJW010000183.1:0-3489 GCA_037137635.1 bacterium
TTTTTTGAAGTTGATGAAGAAGCCTTAAAGTTTGATTCAGCTAAAGCATCTGCTTTGAGGCCAGTTTTTGATCCCCAGGGAACGATTACTGCAGCAAATGCGAGTAGCTTAAGTGATGGCGCGGCAGCTTTATTGTTGGGCTCTGACGAACACGGGAAAAAGATGAAGCCTCTTGCTCGCATTGTGGCTCAAGCTCAAGCGGCTCAAGATCCTGTGTGGTTTACAACAGCGCCTGCGGAAAGTATTCGGGCTTTACTTAAGAAAGCAAACTTGCAAGCGAGCGATATTGATTTGTGGGAAATTAACGAAGCTTTTGCAGCCGTTGCCCTTGTGAATATGAAAATGCTCGAACTCGACCCGAGTCGCGTAAACGTTCGTGGAGGAGCCATTGCTTTGGGTCATCCTATTGGTGCAAGTGGAGCGAGAATTCTTGTCACGCTTGTTCATGCGCTTCAACAAAGAAAAAAGCGTTGGGGAGTTGCAAGTCTTTGTATAGGAGGCGGTGAGGCCACTTCGGTTCTCGTTGAAAATCTTGACCTCTGAAAAATTTGAGAGATTGCGAGAAGGTGTTGAAAGCGTCAGCGCTGTAGAAGCGGCTGAACTTTTTTTATCTCCCCATGTTAGAGAAGATGTTTTTTTAGAAGCTTTGCATGAGCCAGGCCCTTCGCTCTGGATTGTGAACAGAAGCGATGTTTCAGATAAAACACTTTCGTTTTTGCATAAGCATCCTCTTGAGCAGATTGCTTATCGTGCTGCTGAGAAATTTAAAAATCGACAAGCAACCATCACTCATCTTTCAGAACCGATTTTGGACGTGCCCTTTCAAGAGGTAGAGGATTTTTTGGTGGAAGATATTTTGGGCCATCCACTTTGTTCGTGGGAGGCGATGATTTATTTTACCAAAAGCCTAAGTGAAGATGTTCGCTCGAGCAGTTGTTTGAGTTTGACTCGAAGGCTTTGGGAGCACCCCAAGCAATCCTTGGACCTCCCCTTTGTGAAAGAAAAACTTTTAACGGCATTTTATCCCTTGGCTAAGGAAGATCCTTCTCCGGTTGTACGTGCTTATGCGGCTCGAATCCCGCTTTGGGAAAAAAATCACGTTGAGATTTTTGCTCAGGTAGAAACAAACTTTCGTGTTCTTTCAAAGTGGTTGCAAAATGAAGCAGCTTCTCAAGCACTCTTAAATAGGGAAGCTTCTCAAAAAGGCAGGGATTCTTTTTTAAGTCGAACAATTGCTCTAGATTCACGTTTGGATCTTTCTTTAAGAAAAAAACTTTTTTCTCAAAGCGAAGATTCTTTTGAAAGAGCTATTCATGAAGTTTATTTTTAAAGGATTAAAATTGTGATAAAAAAAATCAAGAAGAAGAAAAAGCCTTATCAAGTTGTGGATGCTTATACCAAAAAAGCTCACGAAGAAGGTTTTGTTGCTCGAAGTGTTTTTAAGCTTCAAGAAATCGATAAGAAAATTAAGTTTTATGAAAGAGGCCAAAAGGTTTTAGATTTAGGATCAAGTCCAGGAAGTTGGCTGCAATTTGCCTCTCAAAAGGTGGGTTCTACAGGAGTGGTGGTAGGTCTTGATATCGTTTCGATTCGAATGAATGCTCAAAATATTCAATTTTTTATCCAAGATATTACCGATTATGAGGGTGTGAAGGCTCAAGTAAGTGAATGGGCTCCTTTTGATATCTTGCAAAGTGATGCGATGGTGAAAACTTCTGGGATTAAAGAGAGTGATTGTGCTCGATCGATTCAGTTAGTCGAAAGCGCGATTGCACTTGCTCAAGGCGGATTGTTGAAATCTGGCGGTAAATTTTTAGCAAAAATATTTGAAGGCCCTGGTTTTAACGAGTTTTGGAATGAGTTTAGAAAGGTCTTTAAAGGGTCTAAGGTTTTTCGCCCCGAAGCCATTCGAGAGGGTTCCCGAGAGATTTATATAATGGGAATTAAGCCCTAAGAATATTTTTTTTGTTTATACTGATTCTGTGATTTCTTATTTAAGAAGCTTTCTTTTATTTGGAATTTTTTCGTTTATTTCTTGCTCTCATGCTGGCTTGGGAGATGAAGTAAGAAAAGTTAACGAAGATAAAGTTTTATTTAAATCACAATCATTAAAAATTACTAAAAAAGAAAAATTTAGCATTCATGAGATACAAGTTCCTGAATATAAGATTCGTGAATATGTGAATTCTGATCGAAAAGTTTTTGCTGTAGCATGGTCAGGCTTTACTCATCCTCAAATGAAGCAAGTTCTCTCCTCTTATTATGATGAATTCTTAGAAGTTGCTCAAAAGCAAAAAAGAACTCACGGACAAAGATTTCGTGTGATCAAAACAAAAAATCTAACTGTGATGATTTCTGGACACATGAGAAATTTAAAAGGAAAAGCCTTTCTTCACAGTGGATTTCCTTTTGGGGTGAGTGCTTATGAGATTCACTAGTCTAGTTATTATTTGTTTTTTTTTGAATAGCTGTTCAAAAGCTAAAAGCAGTTCAAGCGAGGTGGGAATCATAAGCCCAGTAAACGGGCTTCCGAATGGATTGTCTGTGAATAAAGCAATCGGCAAAAATGTAATGAAACTTACGGTCAATGGTTCTACTTGTTCTGTTGGTAGTTATTTAAATAAACCTTGCGTTGAAGTGACTGTTTGCGATTCGTTGACTGGTCTTAGATGCGAAACGGTGAGTGATATTTTGCTCGATACAGGTAGTTTTGGCCTTCGTATTTTTAAAGGAGCTTTCACTCAATTGGAGCCCTATGACTCTAGTAAAGTGGCAAAAGATTTTGAGTTTATTCCCAAATCAAACTCAGGGGTAAATGGAAAGCTTGTTCAGTGCGCTACTTTTGGTGACGGAACAGCAGAGTGGGGCCCTGTTATGAAAGTCCGTGTCGTTATGGGTGGTGAGGATGCTGTTCATATTCCCATACAAGTCATTGATAGAGATTTTGCAAACTATACAGATGTTTGTGTAAATACTGGGGATCAATCACCCCCTGATCAAGATGCAGCAAGTGCAGGCTTTAATGGAATCTTAGGTGTGGGGTTATTTGCTGAAGATTGTGGGGAAATCTGCGAAAATAATTTAACGACTTTGTATTTTAATTGTGATCCCTCGGATACAAGTCTTCCTCCTCAATCTTCTGCTTGTATGCCTACGAATGCTCTTGTTTCTACAGAACAGCTCAAGAATCCTATTGTAGCTCTCGGTGTTGATAACAATGGATTAATTGTTCAGCTTCCTATTGTTCCTCAAGATGGGGCTGCAAGTGTAGAGGGAAATGTAATTTTAGGTATTGATACAAGAACAGCCTCTTCTGTTGGATATGCAGATAATTCAGCATCATCGGGACTCATTACTTTTACCGCAGCTGAAGAAAGTCCGGGTGAAATCTTTGCTTATTTCAAAACAATTTATCGTGGGACGAATTATCCGACATCTTTTTTAGACACAGGATCAAATGGACTTTATTTTGATGCGCCAAGTTCGGCA
>JBAXJW010000184.1:0-3399 GCA_037137635.1 bacterium
AGCCTGCACGACAAATAAAGCAGAATAAAAAAATAAACTATTTCTGATGAGCTTCATTTTTTTCTTCATGCTCTCCAGAAGGAAGATCTTTTTTAGCTTCGGGAGCAATTGTATTTCCAAATTCATCTAACTGACGATCTTCAATGTTTCGCTGTCCCCAAAAACGCTTCGTTTCTCCAACATAAACGTTTGAGTGACGGCGAATTTGCAATTTTGCATCCACAATCAAATAGACTGCGTAAAAGAAAGCCACAAACAAAGGAAAAAGCAATATAACCTTCAAACCCTTCGTTTCATGGTTCAAGTGCATGTAAATCCAACCCACCGCAAAGGCCTTACTGAGAGATGCCACCACAACCAATAAGGTGATAGCAAGCTTAGGCAAAGGCGCTTGAACAATCACAACTTCAAAAATAGTGAGAGCGGTTAGAATAAAAAAAACCTTCCAATAGATTTTGCGTTTATCTTCTGCTGAATGTATCGCTGGGCTCATAAATTCCTCAAATCAAATAAATGAAGGTGAAGACCAAGATCCACACCAAATCGACAAAGTGCCAAAAGAGTCCGGCAATTTCGACTTCATTCATATTCCCATCATTATATTTACCGACAAGGGCTCGACCAAAAATCGTCATCAGATACACAACACCTGAAAAAACGTGAAAGCCGTGAAATCCTGTCACCAAGAAAAAAGTTGAAGCAAACTGAGGAGGTCCTTTGGCAAAATCCCAAAAGATCATCCCCTCGTGCACGAGGTGCGTGTATTCATAAACTTGAATTCCCAAGAAGCTCATTCCGCCCAAAATCGTAAGAGCCAAAAATCTCAGCATGTTCTTGCGATTTTTTTCTTCTCCAGCCGCTTGAGCCAAAACCATCGTCACAGAGCTGCAAATCAGAATGAAAGTTGCGATTGCAGAAAGACCGATTCCCAAAAAATGAGAAGGATCAGGCCATTCTGGATTTCGTGCACGCAAGATTCCATAGCCCAAAAGAAATCCCGCAAAAGTAAGACCGTCTGTCGACAAAAAGATCCACATTCCGATTTTGCCGTTTGTGGCTGAACCAAACATATCAGGTTTACGCTCAGTTTTTGGATGACCTGAGTGCCCTGGATGAACAGCTGATGTTGAACCCATAACCAAGAAATAGACTTCTTTGGCGCGATCATCAACAGCTCCGTTAATTTTCAAGCTTTATTCTTTACACTTTTATTTACAGTTTATTGTTAAGCTCTGGACGCACAGGCTTTGAAAAGATATTCAATTAACAACATAAATGGAGGCAAGCGTGGCTGAAAATTACAACGACTTTTTCCCAGCTCTCAACGCAGCGTTAAATGGCACATCCGCTATTTTACTTGCCCTTGGTTTTTTCTTTGTCAAAAACAAACAATTCACAGCTCATCGCAACTGCATGATGATTGCTTTTACCGTCTCTAGCGCTTTTTTGGTGAGCTATCTCTACTATCACTTCAACTACACATCTCACCGCTTTGAAGGATCTTCACTTGCGCGAACACTCTATCTCATCATGCTCGTCACACACATCATCGGGGCCGTTATCCTCGTGCCAGGAGTGATCGGAATGCTCCTTCAGGCCGCAAAAAAAAATTGGCAAAAACACAAAAAACTAGGCCGCTGGGTTTTCCCTCTTTGGATGTACATTTCAGTCACCGGCGTCCTGATTTATTTTTCATTATATGGAGTTAAAAAATTATGAGTGAAATCAAAAAACAAGGCAAGCAACTTTACTACCTATCCGTTCTCACTCTTGTGCTGACTTTTTGCATGATTGTCCTGGGAGGCGTCGTTAAAAACACCGGCTCATCTATGGCCTGCCCTGATTGGCCGACTTGCAACGGAAGCCTCATGCCCGAAATGGTAGGAGCAGTTGCAATTGAGCACTCGCACCGAATCTTGGGAACAGTCCTCGGAATCCTCGCCTGCTTAATGGTTCTCGTTGGAGTCCGCGCTCGCAAAAAAGAACCCCTCCTCCATTACTCAACTCTTCTGGCTTTAGGGCTTGTCATCGCGCAAGGAATCTTGGGTGGACTCACGGTCCTCAACAAAATTTCAGCTTTTTATTCGAGTTTGCACTTGGGTCTGAGCCATCTCTTTTTCGCGACAGTCCTCTTTATCGCTTTTAAATCTTGTGCAACATCTTGCGAACAAAAAAGCAAAGACCCCACTTTTCCTCCCAAACTTATCACTCTTGCAAAAATTGCCTGTGCTCTTGTCTTTGTACAAATTTGCTTAGGGGGAATCATCCGTCACTTTGGAGCGGGTCCCGCTTGTGGACTGGGCTGGCAAGCTGCCTTTCTTTGCCAAGAGCTTGATACGGGTGTTCGCACGCTTTGGCCACACAATGGTCCAGGGCAACTCCACATGCTTCATCGCTTGAATGGTTATTTCGTGATGTTTGCTTTAATCGGCCTCACGATTCCCCTTTTAAAGTTTGCTAGACTTAACAAACTCCCTTCTCTTCGTCGTCTCTTGATTGCCATTCATGCAACCGTGTTCATACAAGTCACTATTGGTCTTCACGTCGTTTCAACTTACATCTCAGCTGTGATCGTGACTCTTCACCTCGCCTTCGGTCTTCTTTTGTGGGCCCTTGTCCTCTCTGTGTTTTTTAGATTGAACAAAAAATACATGAATGAAGGAGCTCAGTGTTGCGCGTGAATCCAAGCACTCTGAAAAGCGAGACTTCTCGCATTTTTCGTTCGCTCGTAGAATGTGCAAAACCAGGTCTTAGCTCGATGGTGATTGCGACCTTTGGCGTTGGAGTTCTCTTAGCTCTTCCCGGACAAACTTCTTCATTAAATTTACTCTTAGCCTCCATTGGAACAACTTTGCTTGTTGGGGGAGCGAACATTTGGAATTGCTGGCTTGAGCGCGATGTTGACCCTTTTATGTCTCGCACGAAAAATCGCCCGCTTGTGACGGGTCGACTCAAAAACTTTGAAGCCGTTCTAGGAGCCTCAGCGACCTCTTTTGCGGGACTTGCTTTGCTGTTTTACTTTTCAAACCCCCTCACAACATTTTTGGGATTCCTTTCTTTGGTGAGTTACGTGCTTTGCTATACACCTCTTAAACGTCGCTCGACTTTGTCTTTGTTTGTGGGCGCGATTCCCGGAGCTCTTCCTCCCGTTATGGGCTGGACAGCGGCACAAGGGGAAATCGGTCTTGTCGCAATCCTTCTTTTTTGGATTCTTTTCTTGTGGCAACTGCCCCACTTCATCTCGATTGCTCTTTTTCGACGCGATGAATATGAACGAGCAGGTCTTAAAACGCTTCCTCTTCAAATCGGAGTCGAACCGGCCAAGTGGCACATGCTTCTTTATTCTGCCCTTCTTGTCAGCGTGAGTTTTATTCCCTATTTTTTACATTTAGCAGGAAT
>JBAXJW010000185.1:0-3368 GCA_037137635.1 bacterium
GCTCGCTTCCCCTTCTTGTTCAAAAATATCGGTAATTTTCTTATGACTACGCTTTTCAATTTCAGCGTCTAAATCAAAATTTTTTGAAAAAAGATGGCCATAACGTTTTAAGAAAGAACTCTTTCCTACACCACGATGCCCAATAATGAGCCATTTCTCATTGACCACTTGGCAATATTAATTGAAAATACTTTCTATGGCTTCAAAAAAAACAAAAACAGAGGCATGCCATTCCACAGTAGTCGCAAAAATTAATAACTACTTCTATGGAAAAGAAGACTATAGCGCATCAGCCCTCGCGCATACTGAAAGAGCCCTTAATAACGCGGATGATTATGAATTCTTTTTGTAGAAAACATAGGGTCGCATCAATTTTTTTTCTCATTTTTCAGTACTTTTCTTACAGTGCTCAAAAAATCACTGTCTTACAAAAAGATAAAAAGGAAGAAACCAAAATGAAAAAGACATTTTTAAAAAGCGATTTAACCGTTGAGGCCGTTGGACGCAATCTCACTGCCATGGTGAAAGTAGCGAATGTGTGGCATGAAACAATCCCCGTATACCTTCCGCACATCATTCTTAAAAATGGTCCCACAAAAAGTCTTTTTGAAATCTCAACGACCAACGGAAAAAAAATTCCTTTTACCGCGCCTTCCGTGAAATCTAGCATTTCAAAAAATGACTTCTACATCCTCAAACCTGGAGAGACCCTGAGTTTTGAAGTCAGACTCGACAAGTTTTACGCCCTTCCAGAAGAGGCCGCCCGTCTGAAAATACGTTACATCGTGTTTAATCCATCAACGCAAACAACAGAGCTTTTCAAAGTCGAATCCCAAGAGGTTGAAGATCAAATTCCCCAACTCAAGTAACGGCGCTTAATAATGAGCCATTACTCATTGACCACTTGGCAAGATTAATTGAAAATACTTTCTATGGCTTTAATAAAAAAGAAAACCACAAAAATTCCCTCAAAGAAAAAAAGCCCCTCAAAAAACGCAAAAACAAGGAACTCCCACCCTAGCCCTAGCAAGTTTAGCGAAAAAGTGGATCGCTGGGTAAGATCTCGAGTTCGTGAAGAAGTCATTCAAAGCAAACTTTCTCTCATGGGCACCACTGTTTACGGCAATGAAAGCAAACGAAAAATCGCGATCGACATGCTCGAACGTTATACCGGTCACAAGATCGAAGACTTTGCTAAACAAATCATTCTCACAAATTTCCCCTATTATATTGAACGCTTTAAAGCTCTCCTTCCAGATGCAACACTCACAACAGGAAGTGCTTTCACTGTCGCTACATCTAAAAGCGCGAACGTCAGCATCATTGAGTTTGGCGTAGGATCAGCAGTCGCCGCTCTTGTGGGCGAATTGATTAGCGTGGTCGACCCCTCAGCCGTTCTTTTCCTAGGACTTTGCGGAGCTGTCCACAACTCTCTCGAAGTAGGGGATTTTATTCTCCCCATCGCAGCTGTACGAGGAGAGGGAGTTTCGATTCACTTTTTACCAAAAGAAGTCCCCGCTCTTCCTACCTTTAAAGTACAAAAGTTCGTCAGCCAAATTCTTGTTGAAGCCGGTCACGATTATCGAACAGGAACCGTACACACGACTGACTTTAGATTTTGGGAATTCGACAAGGGCTTTATTCAAACACTTATTTCAGAGCGAGTTTTAGCTGTTGAAATGGAAACAGCTTCTCTTTTCACAAGTTGCTTTGCGAGTAAGGTCAACATCGGCGCTCTTCTTCTTGTAAGCGATTGCCCCATGCGAGAAGGTGGAATTAAGACTAAAGAATCTGCACGAGAAGTCTTTAAGAAATTCACAGACGTTCACATCGAACTAGGAATCAAGGCGATGACCAATATTGCCACTCGAGGTGAGCATATTCGCCATTATCAGTGGTAAAAATTATCGCAAATAACGAGTGAGAATATTTCGGCAAGATCGAAGGTAGTCTTTAAATCTTGGTTTAGGATCTGCTTGTTTGTACAAGGAAAGAGCTAAGATTTCTTGAGCAACAGCAGGAAAAACGAACTCTTCTAAACGATGGAGATCCCCCTGAGCAGCTGCTTCGCGAATATCTTTGGAGTGAATGTCGTGATCCGTGGGCGAATAAATTCTTTCTAAATCTTTTGCTCCAAGAACTTTAGGAATTTCTTTTTCATCGCCTTCATCCGGAGTGAGCAACAACCACTTTTCAACTTTTTGCGTGTAAGCTCCCCAAACCGCCCATTTGTTTTGAAGAGAATCCTTTCCCATGACCGCTAACCAATGAAGACTTTTAAATTTGTTATTCAAATAAATTCGAACTTTTTTACTAATCGGAAACCCTAGGTCAGTACTGTGCGGAATTAAAACTCGGGGATGATCCTGATAAGCGGCCATCAAAAGCTTAAGTCGGATATCAGAAGAAAGAGCAAAAGGCTTATGGGGAGTAACATCATTGGGGATAATCAAAACGTAATCGGCCTCTCCCGATTCTAAAATCTTTTCAACATGTTCATGGTGACGCAAATGAGGCGGACTAAAGGTCCCATTAAAAATAGCTATCTTTGATCCCTCAATAAGTTGTACTTTGTCTGTAGGAATCGCAAAAGAAATTGCAGGAGCCATAAACAAAAAGCATTTATTGAAGAATTTTAAAAAATCCAAACTTCGCACGCCGCGTTAATTTAGCAGCAAAGTTCTTTTTTGTATCGAGCTTTTTATGACTCAAAAATGCTGAGTATTTTCAATGTTTTAATGAACGCCATCCGTAAGGCTCGAGCTGGAAAGCCACTCACTCTTCGACTAACATCTTCGCATGACTTGGCTCATTCGCGATCACAAGAACAATATAACAGCTTCTCAATTTAAAAAAAATCTGAACTCCGGAAAGCTTCAGCGCTTTGTGGGAGCTTGGTCGCCTTACATTGCGCTCATGGTTCATAAGTTAAACTTCGAAGGCGTTTACATATCAGGAGCCGGAGTTTCTAACGACTTAGGATTTCCAGACATCGGCCTCACAACCTTAAGTGAAGTGGTGGCTCGCGGGCATGCCATAGCACGCACAACTCCCCTCCCAACCATGATCGACATCGACACTGGCTTTGGTGAAACTATGAATGCGGCTCGCACGATTCGTGAATTAGAAGATGCAGGCATCACAAGCTGCCACATGGAAGATCAAATCAATCCCAAGCGCTGCGGCCATTTAGAAAACAAAGGTCTCGTTGACACCCAATCTATGGTGCTCAAAATCCAAGCCGCTGCCAAAAGCCGACGCAATAACGATTTTGTGATTTGCGCTCGAACAGATGCTCGCGGAGTTGAAGGACTCGACAAGGCCATCGCAAGAGCCAAGGCTTACGTTGATGCGGGAGCGGATATGAT
>JBAXJW010000186.1:0-3355 GCA_037137635.1 bacterium
TTGTTTTAGGAGTTTATGGAGTATTGTACTTCGTGATTTCTACTCTTTTAGGAGTAGAAGAGTCGCAAAAGCTAAGAAAAAAGTTCTTTTGACGAGAGGGTAAATCTTTCCTAAAATCTCCGTATGGTTCGGATTTTTAAATTACCATCTTGGGCCGTTGTGTTTTTTATCTTTGTTTTCTTAGCTCTTGTGGCTTTAAGTTTGCCTGTTTTTTTGATGGTTGGTGGAAGCCTTGTGACTTTTTCAATCGTTCGAAACTTTTTGTCTTCTTCTAAGAAAGATTCGTCTGCAATCATTCACAATGAAAAAATTGGTGCTTATCGCGTGAAAACCGATGAGAATGATCCAAGCGTGATTGAAGTGATTGAATCAAATAAATAGATTTAAAATCTGGCGCACCCGACAGGGATCGAACCTATAACCCTCAGATTCGAAGTCTGATGCTCTATCCAATTGAGCTACGGGTGCGTCGCGAACCGGTTGACCAAAGATCAACCGAAGACTTGTAAAATTAGCCTATTTTGCGCTTGGCTCCAAGCTTAGAGAGTTAAAAAATCTCTTCCAAAAGCTAACAACAAGCAAAGATAAAAACAAAAAAACGATTCCCGTTGCGGTAAAAACATTGGGAGAGCCAAAATGATCCGAACACCAACCCCAAACAGCACTCCAAAGGGGCGACCAAGCAGCAAAAACCATCGTCACAAGCGCCCCCAACCTTCCCCTTAGTGAATGGTCTGTGGTGATCTGCAGGCTTACCAAGAGGCTACTTAAATACAAGAAAAGTGAAAGAGTATAGAACATCAACAAGACATTCATTGTCCAAAAATCATTGCAGCCTAAGATTAAAGATCCAAAAATAACAATTCCACAAAGCCCCCATGGAAAAAGCTGGTAGGGCTTTTCAGGCTTCACAATCACAAGAAGTGTAGATCCTAAAAAAGCACCTAAGCCCGGCCCCGTTAAAAGAATCCCAAAACCATGACCATCCAAATGAAAGCGCTCTGTCACGAGTAGTCTCATGGTTGTGAATGTGTGAGGAAAAATAAAAGTCATCACAATTAAAAATTGAACAAGAACTTTTGAAAAAAACGCATGCCCCCATAAAAATTTTATAAAATCTTTGAAGCTTGCATTACTTTTATGAGTCGCAGGGGTCGCATTGATTTTCTTTAAACTCATAATCGTAATTGAAACAGCCAAAAAACTAAGCGCATTGATAAAAAATATCGAAGACACATTAAAGGCTGCAAGGAGTAATCCCCCTATGGCGGGACCGATTATTCTCGATAAATGAAACGACGATGAGTTTAGCGCAAGAGTCTGTTGCAGGTTTTCTTTACCTACGATGCGTGGAAGAATCACCTGAAATGCGGGAGCATCAAAAGCAATACAAAGCCCCTCGATGAAAGCAATCATCAACATCTGCCAGAATTTAAGAATTCCTAAGTAAGAAAAAACTGCAAGTAAAAGAGCCGTGAAAAACAAAGCAAATTGAGTCACTGTGAGAATTTTTTTGGAATTGTTCTTATCTGCATAAGTACCTGAGTAAACTCCAAAACAAGCAACGGGAATAGCAGAGGCAATCATCAGCATTCCCATTTCTTTTCCACGCCCGAAAAGTGAGAGAACCAACCAGCTTTTTCCCATGTCTTGCATCCACGATCCAATCCATGAAAAAAGCTGAGCAAAATATAAATATCGAAATTCTTTTATTTTAAAAGGACTCAGGCGGGAGGAGACGAATCGAGCTGCGGGAGACATGCCTCTACTTTACCAGATCCATTATCAGTGGATGATTCTGAAATTTTTTTTCGTCTTTTATTTGCATACTGAAGATTATGCACAGCCGAATACTTGGGATCCATTCGCTTTTTGTCATAGCGAGAAATCATAAGAGGCGAAGTCCATCCCGCCATTTGCTGAACACCTCGATGAGTGGCTCCTTGATCGAGAGCGTGTGTGATAGCTGTTGATCGAAGCATGTGAGGTGAAACACGAAATGGAATTCCAGCTTTCAAGCAATGTCTACGAACAAGACGAGCAAGCTCACTATCGGAAAGATCTTTTGAAAAATCTGTGACCTTTGTCGAAATCAAAAGAGGTTGCTTGTCGCGACGTTTTAAAAAATTCAACCAACCCGCAGGATTTTCCTGCAAAGTTCCAGCTGGACATTCATTATCAAAAAGTCTTCGAAACCACTGCTCGTATCTTTCTTGTAGCTGGATGACTATAGGAAGTCTGCGATCCCGCCCGCCCTTACCCCTGATACGAACAGTCCACATGTCT
Source organism: bacterium (assembly GCA_037137635.1). Classification (GTDB taxonomy): domain Bacteria; phylum Bdellovibrionota; class UBA2428; order UBA2428; family UBA2428; genus CANIGN01. The sequence goes on from JBAXJW010000186.1 coordinate 2,287, forward strand.
CCTGTGAGCTCGATATCTTCATATTTAATCTGACAAGCTTCAGATCGACGCACTCCCAACATCAAAAGAGTTTCGATAGAAATGACCGATAGAAAATTACTCAAGCGATAGAGATCAATCTCAGAGAGATAATCTAAAAGACGGTAAACCTGATCTTCTGTCAAAAAGCCAGTTGTGGATTCTTGGGTTTGAGGGAATGAGCGCACGGTATCGGCGGGATTTCTCATCAAGTGGCCTTGAGCCACATTCCATCCAAAAAAGCTTTTCAAAACAGCAAGTTTTCGAGTGACAGAGGTTTTGGCAAAGCCTTTTTCGTTGATGAGGTAATCTCGATAACCCGCAATTTCTGCTGGACTCAAGAGATACCAAGCTTCGAATTGCTCGTTTTTTTTGAGAAAGAAAAAGAACTCTTTTAAATCGCGTTCATAAGCCCTTCTTGTGTGGCTACTTAATTGAACAGCGGAAAAGCTCTTGAGTGAATGATCGGCTGAAATCGAGGGAGCAGGAAGCTCTGGAATATGGGCTTTTTTACCCCTTTTTTTGATCAAACTTGGAAGCCTTTTTGAAGAGCTTTTATCTTTGCTGTCTTTTGGCTTACGTTTTTTAAAAAGTTTCCCAACCGCATTGCTAACGGCTTTTTTGACTAAGCTGAATATCTTCAAAGCGTTTTCCTCACCTTTGTATAGGAAAACATTGTTTATACGTAAAAACAAGTACTTACATATGTTGATAATTTAACTTATCAAGATATTGCAGCGATGCGAAATAGTTTTTTCAAAAAAACATAGGCTGCTCGTTCGTTCAAATGAAACGATTTCATTGTTCCATATCTTTTCAAAAGAGACCAAAAGAAGGATGCTCTAAAGCGCATGAAAAAGTACCTTTTTTTAGCATTATTGAGCCCTCTTTTTTCATGTGAACGACTTTATACGGATCGAAAAGTTTACTTTTTTGAAGCAAGTGAAGACTTTATTTATTCACATATTGATCTAAATTCAGCTGATTTTATTGAAGCGCTTAACCAAGCTGGTGAGCCTTTTGCACATTTTAATATTCGACTTCGTTCAAA
>JBAXJW010000187.1:0-3354 GCA_037137635.1 bacterium
GATCAACAACTGCAATTCGAGCGATAGTGTCTTTGATCAAAATAGGAAGGATTTTATTATCTCTGCAAAATTGAATCGTAAGACCTTTGACGGAACTTGTGTCGATATCATTCGGTCTTAGATCTTCGATGTAGGGAAGGCCTAATTGTTTTGAAAGAGCTTTGGTAATGTCTTCTGGTCGAATGATATTTTTTTCGACCAGAATTTCACCAATTTTCTTTTTGCTTTCTTTTTGAAGCAATAAAACTTCTTCGAGGTCTTTTTCTGTAAGACCTGCGTTTTCAATTAAGATCCGACCAATTCGAGTCTCTAAGGACTGATACGCCATGCTTCTATCTTACATCTAAATCATCAAAGCCAGAATTATTTTCTAAGTTAAGCTCTTTGGGAGCGGGCAATAAATCACTTGTTCCACTTGAATCCGAAACATGAGAGCTGCCGTTTGTTTTTTGTAAAGATGGTGTCTCTTTTACGGGTGGCGCTACTTCTGGGAGAGATTGATCGTTAGGGACTTGGTCCTCTACAGAAGTTTCATTTGAAGGTCTATAAGGAGCATTATCTTGGTCTTTGATGTAAGCAGATGTGTTTTTTCTAAAGCCCCAACCACTTTTTCCTTCTAATCTTTCATTTGTATCTCTGAGCATAGAACTTACGTTTTTAAGGTGAAAGTCTTTAGGATCATACGCAATTCTCCCAGTTTTTTGACGATTCTCAAGGCGCATCCTTGTAAGTTCAAGGAGGCTTCCATTGTCTCTGATGATTTTGGGAGTGAGGAAGAGCATAAGATTTGAACGTGTTTTTTCGACATTGCTTCCTCTAAACAGATTTCCAAGAATTGGAAGATCTCCTAAAAGAGGGACTTTACTTCGAGTAGATTTCAAATCATTTTTTTCAAGACCACCAATTACGATAGTGTCTCCACTTCGAACAACAACGGTTGTATTTGCTTTGCGGCTAATCGTATCGATTTGTTTGGTAACGTTTATAGAATTGTTGAAGTCGGTCATTGTTTGCTCGACCTTTAATTTTACAAGATCGTTATCTTCACCAATTTGAGGTGTGACTTTGAGTTCAAGTGCGACATCAACCTTATCTGCTTTGCGGGTTTGAATCTGATTACCTGCACTGTCTGTCGTGATTGTTGACTCAGCTTCAACCTTAATTCCTTCGGTGATACTCACACTTCCAGATTCATTGTCAGAGGTAAGAATGTTGGGTTGTTGCATGATTTGTCCTAGAGACATTTCTTGAATTGCTTGAATGAGTCCGGTGAATTGTCTAATTTGAGTAATCTTTCCGTCAGGGCCTTTTATATTGATGAATTTACCGATAGGAAGTCCTGCGATTAGGCCGTTGATAGCAGCTGGACTCGTGAGTGCCGGCAAAAGAAGACTGTTCGATAGTCGAGGGAATAAATCCTCCCGCACTTGCGAAACCTTCTGTTGCAATGTTTGCTGCAAGATTTAATTTATCGGAATCGCGAACGCGAATTTCCATAATAGTTGCTTCAACGTTCACCTGTCTTCGAGGGATATCGAGTTTATCGATAATTTGCTTAAGCGCCTCGTAGTTAGAAGAAGTTGCTCTTACAACAAGAGAGTTTGTAGGTTTGTCGGCCACAACTTTGATTTGTCCTTCAATTGCAAAGCCTTCTTTAGAAGCTGTAGGAGCAGCAGAAGGAAAAGACGAAGGGCTGTAGGGATTCATTCCTACACTAGGTTGGGGAGTTGTTCCAGCGCGACTTGGGATTGAAGAGCTACTCGCACCACTTGCGCCTAAGAGATTGTTAAGAGTCGTTGCGAGTTCTTCTGCAACAGCGTTTTTGATAAAATAGATGTGAATGTTTCCAGAATTAGAAGCATTTGGTGAATCAAGTTTTGCAATCAAGCTTCTCAATTGCTCGATACCTTTTCCGTTCGCTAAAACAACAAGACTGTTTGTACGATCGTCTGGAACTATTTTTGTAATGACTCCACCACCTTGAATCTTTTTTACTTTTTGGAGACTGCTTGAGCTAGAAGACCTTCTAGAAGATCCACCTGCTTGAGCATCGAGAATTTCTTCAACAAGTTTTGCAATGTCTTTTGAAGAAGCATAGTTGATAGGAATCGATTCGAGTTTGGGTTGAGATCCAGGAACGTCAACCGATTTTAAAATACTAATCATACGGCGAAGATTGAGGCCAGAATCTGTCATCACGACGCTGTTGGTTTCGGGATAAACGAGAATGTTTCCTGTTCGAGGAAGGAGGTCTTGAAAGATACGAGGCATATCTTCAGAGCTAATGTTTTTAAGAGGGTAAACAAGAGTTACAATTTCATCACTCGCAGGAACGAAATCTCCGTAAAATACTCGAACGTTACTTTTGGGAGCTTCACGAGAAGGGATCACTCGTAAGAATTTTCCACTAGAAACAAGAGTCAGTCCGTTCATGAAAAGAGCTGTTAAGAATACGTTGTAAGCTTCTTCCTTCGTTACTTTTTGAGGAGAAAGTACGGTCACTCTTTTTCCTTTGAGGCTGTTGTCGAGGATGAAGTTTTTATCTGCGAGTTTTGAAATAGCTTTGAGAATATCGGTGAGTTCAGCATCTGGAAAGTCGATGCTTCCTTCGTAAGGCTCGTTCTTGATGGATTCGTCGAGTTCAACGTATCCGCTCATGTTGAGTTTAGGGAGTCCTGTACGAGTTGTTGTTGCAGTAGAAGTGGGATTTGTGGGTGAATCACTGTCGGGAGCAACAGCATCAAGATCTGCTGAAGAAGATGCGGGAGCAATAGGAGCTGGATGCGGGATTGCTTTTATTTTTTTTGCAGGTTTAGAAAGTTTTGCTATAGGGGTAGCTTTAGTTTTTTCAATGATCTTAGGTGCCTGAGGTGGCGCTATTTGTCTGAGTCCGGAGGAAGGAGTGGGATTGAGCGGCATATCTTCTTCTTGAGCAAAGCCCACAAATGCACATGAGAAACTTGTAACGATGATGAATGGTAAATATTTTTTCATTTTTGATACACCTTATTTTGATACCTTGTAATTTAAACTCATTTCTTGACCGTTTCGTATAACGGTAATGACCAATGAATCGAGGGTAGAGGCACTTGCAACAATTTCTTGTGCTTTTGCGATAGAGGTAATGGGTTGATTGTCTGCTTTGACGATCACGTCACTTGGACGGAGTCCGAGTGAAAGAAGGGGACTGCCGGGATCAATGGATTGAAGTCGGTAGCCCTTAAGCTCGTTGTCTTCAAAGTAAGGAGTTGCAAAAGCTGTATTCAGCACGCTCATGTCTGAGAGGCTTTTTGTAAGAAAGTCGCGTTTGATGTCGAAATCCGTTTCGGAATTTTGAGCAATCCCTGCTGTGGT
>JBAXJW010000188.1:0-3312 GCA_037137635.1 bacterium
CTTTTGTGAAAGCCGTGAATAAGGAATGGGCGTTAAGAAAAAAACTATCCAACACGTTTGATGTTCCTGTTTTAAGGCAAGCGTGGAGTTTTGCTCAAAAATCTGGAGCTATAGCTCGAAAAGCCTGTGGTGCTGGTGGCGGTGGATCTTTATTACTTGTTTTTCCAAATCAAAAAATTCGTGATCTTGCTTTGGAAAAAACTTTGCCTAAAAAAGATTGGATTTGGATTCCTTTGTCGTGTGAAACACAGGGGCTCTTCTAAGCTTCTTTTTTCCTGACAAAGTTATTTTTTTCAGCTTCTTCTCCAAGAGTTGTAAACGGACCATGACCAGGAATGACTAAGTAATCATCGGGGAGAGTGTAGAGTAAATTTTGAATGCTTTTTTCAATCTCGGGCATGCTTCCTCCCCAAAGATCCGTTCGTCCGATACTTCGTCGAAAAAGAGTGTCGCCTGTGAAGAGAGCTTTCATTCCCGGAAGAGCTTTTGATTGAAAAAATTCTTGCGGCGCTTGAAAGTCGCAAGCATCTTCTACACACATGCACGCAGAGCCAGGGGTGTGTCCGGGGGTTTTGAAAGAAATGAGCTCAGGTAATTCAATGGTCGTTTTTCGAACAAGTAAATCCGTGGGAGCCATCACTTCAAAGGGTTGAAATCCTAAAAACTGACATTGAGTTGCAACGTTTTTGTAGAGCCAAACATCATCTTGATAGAGGTAGACCTTTGGAGCAGCTTGATCTTTTGCTTTGTTCCAGATTTCACACATTTCAAAAAGTTTTTTTGTGGCTCCAATGTGATCAAGGTGGGCGTGAGTATGCCAGAGTGCTTTCACGGGAAAATCGTAAGCTTTTAAGCAATCGAAAATCGTTTGAGCGTCATCGCCTGGATCAACCACCACAGCACTGCGAGTGGAACTGTGAAAAAGTATAGAGCAATTGCATTGCAAGGCCCCTACTGGAAAGGTTACAATTTCAAAGTTGGCCATGATTCAAAGCTACTCTTTTGAAGAGCTCCTTCAAAGTCTTAAAAAAAGTATTGGTTCTCAGCATCACTTGATTTTTGATTGTGATGGAACGCTTTTAGACGGAGATGTTTCAAGCATTACTGGGTGGCTCCTGATGAAGCATGGCATGGTTGACCAAGAGCTGATTCCTAAAAATTTTCGATCTGAAAATTTTTATTTGAACATGAACCTGCTTGATTATGAGCGAGTTCGAGAACAGGTCGAACGGGAATTTGGTTTGGGATATGCGCTTGAATGGGAAGTTTTGATTCAATCAGGACTTCCTCAAGAAACGGTTGTTGAATACGCGGGAAAAGCTTTAGATTTATCACTTCAAAATAATTGGGTTCGACTTGTAAATCATCTCCCCACTTTGTTGAAATCTTTTTCAAAGCAATCGTGGATAGTCAGTGGCTCATCAAGGCCAACGGTGATGGCGTTGGCTCGAAAAGTGGGTGTTCATGATGAGCGGGTGATTGCAACTGAGCTTGAATTACTTGACGGCATTTATATGAAGCGTTTTGCAGAACCGGGTTTTGTTTGGGAAGATAAAAAAGCTAAATCACTCCAAAAAAAAGGGGTTTTTCATCCTCTTTTTGTAGCAGGGGATTCTCCTGGGGATTGGCACATGATGGAGATGGCCACTGAGTGGGTTTGGTGCGTTTTGTGGCCAGAATCAAGAGTGGGGGCAAGGCGCTATAGGAAATTCTTGGAAGAAAAGCTACCCTTTGCTCGCGAAATTCCTAGGGAAAGCGGCCATTATATGGCTTCCTGGCAGAATAAAAATTGGATTTTTGAAGTCGTCTAAATTCTTGAAGCATTCTAGGATGCCCTCATGCAAACTTATTTAAATCTTTTGCAGCACGTTCTTGATCATGGAGTGAGTAAGGAAGATCGAACTGGCACGGGAACTCTTTCGTGTTTTGGTTTTCAATCTCGCTATGATTTATCAAAAGGATTTCCTCTTTTAACAACAAAAAAGGTTCATTTAAAATCAGTCATTCATGAGCTTTTGTGGTTCATAAAAGGCGATACAAATATTGCTTATTTAAAAGAAAATGGAGTCAGTATTTGGGATGAGTGGGCAGATGAGAATGGAAATTTGGGGCCTGTTTATGGATCGCAGTGGAGATCGTGGCCCGATCAAGAGGGCGGAGTCATTGATCAATTGGCCCAGCTTGAGAAAAATTTAAAAGAAGATCCCTATTCAAGACGACTCATTGTGAGTGCCTGGAACGTAGGGGCTCTCAAGAAGATGAAGCTTCCTCCTTGTCATGCTTTTTTTCAGTTTTACGTCGCGAATGGAAAACTTTCTTGTCAGCTTTATCAGCGAAGTGCAGATGTTTTCTTAGGAGTTCCCTTTAATATAGGAAGTTATGCGCTTTTGACTTTTATGCTCGCGCAAACATGTGGCTATCAAGTGGGAGAATTTGTTCATACTCTTGGCGATGCTCATCTCTATAAAAATCATTTAGACCAAGCAAGGTTACAGTTGAGTCGCACACCTGGCCCTCTGCCAAAGCTTGTTTTGAATCCTGAAATTAAAACTGTTTTTGATTTCAAATATGAAGATATTCAAATCCTTGAATACAATCCGCAGCCCGGCATTCGTGCTCCTGTGGCTGTTTAGGGTGGGGAAAGAATTTTTATGCTGAGTGGAATTGTGGCAATGACTCGTCACTCGCAAGTGATGGGAAAAGATAATCAGCTACCTTGGAATATCCCAGGAGATTTAAAATTTTTTCGTTTTACGACACTTGGGCACCGAATTATTATGGGACGCAAAACTTTTGAATCCATTGGTTCTAAGCCACTTCCTAAAAGAGAGAATTGGATTTTAAGTTCTCAGCACTGCTCAGATAATTTAAGTCAGGGAAGTGACGTTCGTTATTTCAAAACGAAAGATGAAATACTGGAAGCCATCTCTTTAGATTCATCAGGAAAGAAAAATTTTATTATTGGCGGAGCCCAAATCTTTCAGGTTTTTTGGAAAGAGATTGGAGAGTTTTTTGTCACTTGGATTGATCATGACTATGAAGGAGATATCCTTTTCCCAAAAGTTAATTGGGATGAGTTTCATCTTCAGCAAGAGCGACGAGAAATTGATCCCATTCCACATAGTTTTTGTCACCTGCTCCGAAAAAATCTTTAATTGACGCGAAAATTTTTATAATCTTTGCTTCAATGTTCTTAGGGGAGGACATTTGAGAAAAGGATATTCTATTCTTTTTTTTCTGCTGAATTCAGCTTTTGCAGAAGAAATGAATTTCTCAAATTTATTTTCTGATTTTCAATCAGGTAATGATTCT
>JBAXJW010000189.1:0-3269 GCA_037137635.1 bacterium
AAAACATCCTCTCTTAAATCATAAACTTGGTTTCTTACGAGATAAAAACACTTCTTCATCTGAGTTCAGAGAACTCGTCAAAGAAATCAGCCGTATTCTTGCTCACGAAGTCATGCGCGACTGGAAAGACATCGAAGTCGTGAATATCGAAACCCCTATTGCGCCCGCAAAAGTAGAAAGAATTTCAAATCCTCCTGTGATTGTTTCGGTCATGAGAGCAGGGAACGGTATGCTCGATGCTATTCTTTCGATGCTTCCCTTTTCTTCTGTAGGTTTTTTGGGAATTTACCGAGATAAATTCATTAAAAATACAGTCGAGTATTATTTTAAAATGCCCGAAGACATCAAAGGCAAAACCGCTATTCTTTGCGATCCTCTTGTGGCAACAGCCGATACGATGATCGCAGCGATTGATCGCTTGAAAAGTTATGAAGTTCAAAAAATAAAGATCTTATGTATTTTAACAAGTGAACAAGCTGTTCAAAGAATTCAGGAACTACATCCCGATGTTGAGATTTATACTCTCAACATCGAGAAAGAAATGAACGATCTTGGTTCCCTCGTGCCAGGATTAGGCGATGCGGGCGACCGACTTTATAAAACGAAATAATTGATTCGTTTATGTAGTTTCTGGAGGAGTTTCTTGTGGAGCCGCTTCTGCTGGCTTTGGAAGACTTGCTGCGATCAACTTTGCATCGAGCAAAACTTTTGTTTTATCCGCGCCATTCACGTTCTTACCTTTTGCATTTAAAACCTCAAAACGGCCCGAGCGTTTTTTACAAATTGTAAAATCTTGAAACTTAATTGTTGCTGCTTCGCTAGAGCCTGAAGCCTTTGAACTTGCTGCAACTTCAGCTTTTTCTTTTTTAGGGGCCTTTGCTTTTTTAGTAGCGGTTGATTTTGCTGCTTTTTTTTCTGCCATATAATCTCCTGGCCAGGAGATTAATCAGGATTTCTTCAGTTTGACAATCAGATCTGCAACTTTTTGAGAATCAAAAGCAGGATCCACGTCTTTATCAATGGATCTGATTTTCAGCTCAGGATCGACAATGAACGTCCACCTTTTGGACATATTCAAAAGAGGCATTTTTGCGCCATAAAGCTTTACAGTTTTTCCATCCGCATCAGCTAAAAGCGGAAAATTCAACTTATGATTTTCGTGAAATGCTGCTTGGTCTTTCACGGTATCCGCGCTGATTCCAAAAACTTCTGCACCTTCTGATCGAATTTTATTGATGTTATCTCTAAAAGCGCAGGCCTGTTTGGTACAGCCAGGCGTTTCAGCTTTGGGGTAAAAATAAAGAACGGTCCACTGTCCCTTACGAGACGCCAAATCAAAATCTTTTCCCTCGTGAGTTTTCACATTAAACAAAGGAGCCGATTCTCCCACCTTTAATTCACTTGCATTTGAAAATCCCATAAATCCCATCATTGCAAATACCATCCATTTCATTTGCTCAAAATACCATCTCTATAAACGCTCACAACAAACAAATAATTTTTTATCGACGCAGCAATATTCTTTTTTTTCGTAAAAGTTACTTTAGCCTTGAAACTACTTTCAACCGTGCTCAAGGAGGGCACATGCTATGAAACGAACAGTCTTCATCAAGAATCCTCAAAATTCCCAATCTAAAGAAAGCAATTATCACAACGAAAGCCCCATGAGTTACCAAAGCAATAATGCCCAACAAATAAGCAAATCACTTCATAGAAAAAATCAAAAATTGAACAAAGGCGACTTTCGAAATGATCATAGCCCCAAACTTTCAAACGCTTCGAAAAACCATAAGAAATAATTGGCCATCTTTTTGCAAGTTCTAGAGGGTGTTTTTCTCTTTAGACTCCAGTGTAGAATCTTTTCGAAAAACACTTGAAATAACTTGTGAGGGCCTATGGACAGTCCAAGGCCAATCCATAGCAAAACTTGTTTCGCTTGGAATTTTTAGCAATGGAATGTCCTGGAAACTTTTTAAAGAATACAAACAATGGGGTGTCCTCCATCTTTTGATTCTGTCTGGAAGCCAATTCTATTCTTTTATTTATGCCTTCGAATTTTTACTTCGAATGTTGCAAAGATTTTTTTTAAAAAGATCCTTTCCGCAAATCACCAAAATTTTTCTTCTGCCAGCTGCTTATATATATTTACAAACTCTGAGCTTTTCAGCTCCCCTTGTTCGCTGCGCACTTCTTTGGATAAGCCAAGAACTGATTCGTCCCTATTTTAAAGGCACAACGATTCTTCTCATTTTAGTTTTTTGCGTTCACTTGATCGTCATTGAAAATTCAACCCCAAGCGATTCTGCTTTTTTAAGTTGGTTATCTTTTTTAACCCTCTTAACTGTTCAAAGATTCTTGAAGAATCCTTTCATGCAAAATCTTTTGATCAGCTCTCTTCTTCAAGCAAGTATTTGCCTCATCAAAGGACTCCCCTTTTCGTTTCTTCTTTTTCTTCGAACAATGATCGCAAATCTTATCTTATTGCCACTCTACGAGAAGGGCGTTTTTCCGTTCGTAGGCCTCATAACAGCCCTTGCCCTTCTCTTGTGCCTTCTCTTACCATTTAACGCAAGTTATTGGATTTCAAAGGTTTTTATCGCGCCGCCCACAACACTTATTCTCGATCTATTACTGAGTCCTCTTCTTGTGGCGCATAGGGCGTTCAGGTATACTTTTTAGCAATGACCCTTAAAGAAAAAGTCGTTGCGATTCTCACTGAACGATCTTTTGAAGTTCGCGATGGTTCTTCAAAGATGGATGTGATCGAATCTGTAGATTTCGATCAGATCGCTATGGATATCTTGGATGTTTTAAAAAACGACTATAATTTTGAACTCGAAGAAAGTTGAACTCTTTCATGTTTTTAATCCGCGAAGTTTCGGAATCTGACTTAGATTCCCTCCTTAAAATTTCATCATTACTCAACCTTATAAATTTACCTCGAGACAAAAACGAGCTCATGAAAAAAATTCAGCGCTCAAAAGTCAGCTTTCGAGGAAAAGAACCTGACCCCTCGAAGGCACAGTATCTTTTTGTTTTAGAAGATCTCAAAACAAAAGAAATCATCGGCACGAGTTTAATCATTGGAAAACACGGCACTCCCAACGAGCCTCACGTTTATTTTTCGGTTGTTCCGAAGAAAAAAGAATCTCGCTCCCTGCACATGGGATTTCTGCATAAAGTTTTGCGTCTTGGATTCAATTACGATGGCCCTACAGAAATTGGAGCCCTCGTACTGCTTCCTCAATTTAGAGGACATCCTCTTAAGC
>JBAXJW010000190.1:0-3257 GCA_037137635.1 bacterium
CAATGTGTTATGCAAAGTTCCAAAAACACAGAAAAAACCTGTCGTTGATCATATGAGAAGTATATTTTATGCAGAGTCTAGACCTAAAGCACTGGAATTTTTTTCTAACTTTAAAAATTCATATGAGGAATCAATTCCGTCAGCAGTTAGATGGTACATCGTCCTTCTACCCCGTCGGCAAATACGCGTTCAATTAACCCCCTTTGAAAATGCAGGTTACCAAGTGGCGTAAGCCACTGATTTTTATGCTGGGTAAATTTGGCCAAAGTTATGTTCGTAATTCAGTAGTTTTTTGAACCAGGGGGTTCTTTCATTCTGTGTTTAACAGGTTCAAATTTTTGTACTCAAAGGGAGTCGAGCAAGATTGTTTGGCGTGTTTTCTTTTTACGGCATCATCATAAAAAGTCCTGGGATTTATGCCCACTAATTTGCATGATTCCACAATTGTGAAGTGGATTGCTGAGCATTCTGCTGCCTTTTTTGAGTGGGTACCATACCAAGTCTTTCTCCCAATCACGGGGGATCGAATTATGCGTTCGCTTTGGTTGTTGTCTATAGGGATGAAGTGGTGATCTAAAAATCTTGTGAGTCCTACGTAGTTTTTAAGAAAGTAGTTGTAGGCTTTGTACATTTGACTTTTGCTCGAATAGCTATTTATTTTTTGTTTTGCTTCGACTTTCATTTCCTCAAAGATCGGCTTCATTTCAGCTCTTTTCTTCATGATAACTTCTGGCAAAGAACCTTTTGCTTCTTTATTGAGTTTATAAATCTCGGCGTATTTTTTGACCATAAAGTCAGCATCTGCGCAAATATCTTTCGAGTCCCGCTCTTTAAACTGCCTTCTTGCATGAGCATTACAATAGACTTCTTTTATAGGCGGAAGTCTTTTTTCGGTTCTCTTTTTATTTGTAAGTCTGATCGATTTTCTATACCCAGAGTAGACATCGGTGAGTAAGAATTCACATCTTGATTCCTCTAGAACGGCAGTGGATACATCCCCGGAACGGGTGTTATGGCATTCAAAGAAGCAGCCCTTCTCCGTAGAAAATCCCCATAGGTACCAATTACTCTTTTCGTCCCCTTCAAGCATGCGGTGGGTGGTTTCATCAGCAAGTAGGAGCTGGGTATCTAAAATCTCGGCTCTAATTCGCTCATAAACAGGCCTTAAAAACTCGGCTAATTTCATCGATGCTGCTATTAGACTATTTGGGGGTAAGCCTTCAACACCAGATCTGGCAGCCATTTGGCAATATCTTTCCATGGGGATCAGATCTAGATGCTTTGACAGTGCAGCGTCAATAATTAAATCATCACTTTAGGTTCCCCCAGGGATGACCCTGTCAGGGGCTGGAGCCGTTACTATGGTGGAGTGACATTTTTGGCAGCGGTGCTTTCGCCTTTTTTGGCGAACGATGACATATTCCTTGGGCTCACAGGTCAAGTATTCGCTGTCCTCTGTCATCCCAGAATCGGGCATCCACCCTCCGCACTCTGGGCAGCAAGGCTCCTCACTAAACCCTATAATTTCGTCGCGTATTGGTGCATTAGGGTATCTCTCACTGGGTTTCTGTTTAGTGTTGCTGCGAGTTTTAGGAGGATTTTTAGGCGGATCTTGCTCAACTTGACTTAAATTGTTAGTTTCAGATTCAGGCTCTGGTTTCTGGTCCTCACCAGAACCTCTTTCGGAACTTTTTCCGAATTCTCTTTCTTTACTTCTGAAGATCACTCCCTCGTAAATTATCAATCTCTCGCGCATGCCCTTTGCGAGTTGAATAAGCTCTCCATGCGCCAAAGATTCAATCTTTGACGCCGATGGGACTGCAAATCTTTCTAGCTTGATATCCATCCAAATTAATCTTCTATACTTTTCAATTTGACTTTTTTCTTAGGATTGCAGCGTCTAAGGATCAGGGTGTTTTTATCCTCAGCAGTCCACTCAAACTCTTCTCCCTTATCCACTGGAAAGGACTTTGCAAGAGCCGTGGGAATGATCGCATAGAAAGACTGATTGGTAGGACGGTCGACGCGTTGAATTTTAGTTTTGAATCCCATTTTATTTCCTTTTTTACTAAGTGACTATTATATAGTCATTTGACTATATATAAACATAAAAGTCAAGAAAAAATAAGTCGGACTTAAAAAAATAATTAGTTCATCGCATCTTGGTGGTGTGAAGCTTTTTTGATTTCAAAAGGACTCTCAATAAACCGTTTGTTTATGTCTGCGCCTTCGAAGAAAAGATTGAACTCAGCTTGGGTGAGAACAAGATCGCCGGAATGAAAAGGATTCACTCTGGCAAATAGACCATTTTCTAGTCGCTTACTAATGAGAACTAAACCTGTCCCGTCATAGTAAAGGCACTTGCAGCAGGTTCGACGTTTATTTAGGAAAACAAACAAGTGACCCGAAAAGGGATCCTCTTTAATAATTTCTTTTACTCGCCTAAAAAGGCTGTCATAACTGGCCCGCATATCTGCGGGCTCCTTACTTAAAAAAACTTTGGTCCTTCGGTTCAGGGCAATCATGCGACCTTCTTAAGAAAGTCAACTAGCATGTCTACCCCTGAAAATCGTATCACTCGACCATTCGTCCAGGTGATCTCTGCTCCTAAGCATGGATTGGAGCCAGCGGCAGTTTCGGCCATTACAGGATCTATCTTTACTTGCTTAAATTCACCAGAACCAAAAGCACCATCACGCTTTAGCTTCTTTGCTTTGCCCACAATGCAAGCCATTTGTCGTTGAGTGAACCCTAGCGCCCTATAGAAGTCTTTACTCGCTCCTGTCCAGTTCTCCCAGGCTACCAAGACTTCATACAAAACATCTTCGCCCACATTCTTTAAATAGCCTTTGTCCGATTCATAAGTACTCAACTTCTTCTTCAGGGTAACCAAATCCATAAAACCTCCATGTGTTGTTTACAAAATAAACTATGACACATGGAAAAATTTATGGAATGTGGGGCAGAGGGACGATGTACGTTTTAATAGCTGCGAGAATTTTCTCCTTAGCTCCGGAAGTGGGAAGTCTTTTATACTGGATTTGAAAACCAAAAATTTTTATTGTAGTCAGAACGAGTCCATGTTCTGCAGTAACCGCCGCAAGCTTTGCTTTTAAAGCCATATTTTCTGAGATAAGCTCGGATGTACTTAACTCGAGCTCAGGAATCGAAAAGAATTCCCTCACTCCATTCTTCTTTCACTCCCGCAGAATTGATAATGAAATCCCAAACTTCAAAAATTTTCGAATGTCATCAGA
>JBAXJW010000191.1:0-3221 GCA_037137635.1 bacterium
ATCAAAATTGTTGGATTTTATTATGGCGGAGAGAGTGGGATTCGAACCCACGTTACAGTTTCCCATAAACACGCTTTCCAAGCGGGCGCCTTCAGCCACTCGGCCATCTCTCCACATTCGGGAATGACTAAAGTTTTATCACTGAGTCCCTTTTTGTAAAAGGGTAATGCACAGGCTTCTTTTTGAGTTTTTAACGATTTCTTTTTTTGCGGTGACAGCTTTCTTTGGTGGATCAAGATCCACTAAAGGAGTTTTGAATTCTTCACGCGGGCCAATCTTTAATGTTTTTTTGAAGTTTTCTTTTAAAGAAGGAGAGAGCAAGAATTGGTCTAGAATGTAATAGGCCATTCCAGCTACAGAGATGGGCCATGCCAAATGAGTAATTTGTTGCGCATGAAAAAGGTCTGCTCCACCTGCAAGCATCGTCACAATCGATGAAATAACCATCGATACAGACGTGATCCATGCAAGTCGCTCCGCGAGCGGACGATTCATTCGATGTCCAAAGTTATTCACCGCTAAATGAGGAATTCCCTCAGCGAAGTAATCTGTTTTGGAAGCCAGCAAGATACCCATCCACGAAGCAAGGGTGGCATTCGTGATGGAACGCATGTCAAAGACTCCATATTCTTGAGGTTTAAAGTGATGCAGGATCAAATTGTCGCCCCATTCGAATACAAAGTAATTTGCATAGAGATAAGGAAAGACAAGTAAGAAGGTCATGAGCTTTTTGGGAATTGTTTTTAAAAAAGTATGACTATCTAAATTTCGACTCGCTAAATCCACAGCAAAAGATTCAAAGGGGATTTTGAGCCCTAACATTTCAAAAGTTTTGTCGAGTTCAAAGAAATTTCTCAGAACATGTTTGTAAGCAAAGTCCTGTGCACGATCTAATCCGTTAAAGATTGCGTCCGGCACAGAGAAGGCTAAACGGTTGAAGCCCAACAGAGTGTATTGGTTAAATGCGCAAAGAAGCCCCATCCACACTCCAACAAGAGCATGAGCAGCTGTCGGAAGGTCTCTTCCTAAGTGAGAAAGAAAGGCAAAGGGAATGCCGTTTATGAAAAACTTTATATACGTCAGTTTGCGATTATGTTTTTCAACAATTGTTTCGCCATTGTAGCGATATTCTTTAAGCGCTTCTTTGAGTTGCTCTAGATCGGCTTTAGGTAAGCTTTTGATTTCAGGATTTGAAGTGAAAAGTGCTTCCATCTGAGCAAAGCTTTGGGGAGTATCTTCGCCACTCACGTCCGCAATTAAAATATGTGTTTCAGGGTTTTGAGTTTTTAATTTAGTGACGATCTTTTTGACAGCTTTGAATGAGTCGTCTGTCGTTTCTACAAGTCGAATCGACATATTAAGTTTGTTTGTGTCTGGTGGAAGAACTCGTTTCCACTCTTCGAGAATTCGTGTGTTGGTTCCAGCATCTACTGCTGCTTGAAGATCGCTTTGGAGTTTAATTTCAGTATCAATGTATGTGTGTGAATGGAGGGTTACAGTTGCAAACAACGCCACTATTCCCACAAATAAAGCAGGTCGTAATTCTATGGGGAGAGATACGTTTTTGATAGTTTTCAACTAATACAACATTTTGCTTACTCTTGTCATCTAAAGAGAAAGCATTTCTTTACAATTTTTTGCTTTTTTTCTTCCAGGGATAAAGCTCAGCATTTTTTCCTTAAACTGTGTCGAATAATGTTTCAAAATAGGTGCTTGGAAAAGAACATAAACCAAGAATGAAACAGCAGCGTATTTGTAGCCTACTTTAAAGCTCGCAAGGGCTTCTTGAGCAGCCTCGTTGCCCATGTTGCTTGTGACGATAAAAGAAGTGGATACGAGAGCCGTCATCAATCCGGATAAACTCGTCATGAAGATGTAGTCTTTAGGGCGAGTTTGATGCCAGCTTTTGAGCCGCATCAGAAGGTCGATCGAGAGATCAGGAATGAATTGATAAAGAGCTTCTGTGGCTGTGTCTTTAATGAGGTGCTCTCCAGGTATAAAATGTTTCAAAGACCATTCGTATTCAAAAGGTCTCATAGCGTGAAGGGTTGCATCGGTTGCAACTGCGTTTACCCACCACCAAAAGGCGATAAAGCTCATGAGTCGAACGGTCGTCCACATAGCAGATTTCAAGACGCCTGACTGAAGGAAGTCTCTTAGAGCGCTATTCGGAGGAGCGGCTTGGATTCTTTCATTAAGTAAATTTTCGGTTCTTGCGATTAAGTGAGAGTTATCTTGGCGGAGTTCAAAAAACTTTTGAAAAGCATCCATCAAGGATTCGAGCTTGATGAAGCGCTTAATCTTCATGTTGAAGAAAATGTACATGCCTCCAATGGCCATTGTGTTGGAAGCAACAGCAAATCCTTCCATCGGATTCAGAGCATAAGAAATCATGGCGAGTTTTGTAATGATCACTCCGTAGGCGATCATCTTTACTTTGGTTGCCCAGAAGCGAGCTCTGCCGGGTTTGTTTTCTTCCCACTTACCACCTTTAACAGCAAGAGCGTTGAGTGTACTTGCGGGTACGTTTTTTAAGAATCGAAAGATTCGTGACCCGATGCCATTTCCACCTTCATAGGTTTCGTAGTTGAGAGTGGCTGTTTTGGGATCGCTTGGGTCAGTTGTTTCGTCACGAATAGCGGCAACGGGAACGCCTTTGGTTTCAGTATCAAAAGTATTTAAAAAAGTTTCGGTTGGTTCACCAGCTCCTGTAAGAGGAACGGGTTCGTGAGAAATGACAACTTTTCGAGGAGGCTGGCCGTTGTGAGAGGGAAGTTCGAAACTCACTTCAATAGGAGCGTTTGGATTTGCTGCTTGCTCTGCAGCTGCTTGAGCAAGAGCATCGAGAATAGCTTGTGCATCTGCAGGAAGAACTACATTCTCTAAATGAGTTGAGTCTTGCTGAGTGATGTTTTGTCTGACTGATGAAAGATTTTGAGGGAGTAGGGCTTCTGCTGAAGTTGCAAACGCAGTGAGAGGTGCAAATTGGGCGCCAAAGATTGCGATCATTAATAAGAGAGAGATTGAATCAAGAACTCTCTTTTTTCTGGTGAGGTAAATCATTACCCCAAGTCGCACCTTAGGAGGCATAAAGTCCCAAGAGTCTAGCCGTAAAGATTTAAAAAACAAAGCAATTTGAGAAGTTTTTTGCTCGCTCATCATATATTTCATAAGAGAATCAAAGCGTCCAACCTTTTTATTAAAAATTAAGTGTACACATT
>JBAXJW010000192.1:0-3216 GCA_037137635.1 bacterium
TAGTTTTCTCTTTTTTCCCAACAAAATTTGCGCATGTTTTTTGACGAAGTTTGATTCTTTGTTTTTCTATCTAAAACGGAATCAAATTTTGATTGTTAAATTTCGGTAAAGGTTTTTCATCTTCACGCCGAACTCCTGAATGTGACTCGTTCACAAACTTAGGAGGGGGAGATGAAAGTCAAAATTTTATTCACGGCAATTGTTCTGACACTTATTGTTCAGCACGCAGAGGCAATGTCCAAACCGGTTAACCCAGGTAATGGGGGAGGATCATCGAGCTCATCGTCCTCTAGTAGTTCCTCGTCTACATCAAGTAGTTCGAGCAGCTCATCGTCTTCAAGTAGTTCGAGTAGTTCTGCAAGTTCTACGAGCGTACTTGATCAGATTAAATCAATCGCAGGAACTTCTCAGTGCGCAGCTTATTCTTGGAAGGGTCGAGGAAAAGCGCCAAAAGGATATATCAAAGGAGTCGCTCTTGCCTATGCAAGAAGTGTATGTCGATTAGATGATCCGCGTACAGATGTTCGTTCTCCTGCATCTTTAATGAGTCAGGCGCAAAGTGGCGCGACTTCAAAAGATGCTCTTGCTTGGTATAAGCCTACTTTTGATAATTTAAATCTTGAAACAAGCCGAAGCGGAGTGGATACACTTCGTTCTCTTTATACTCTGGGCATGGGGCTTGGTTTGCGTGAGAGTTCAGGAAATTATTGTGAAGGCTTTGATACATCAGCAGGTTCAGAAACAGCAAGTGAAGCTGAATCCGGAGCTTGGCAGACAAGTTACAATTCTATCTCGACTTCGCCAGAACTGAAAAAACTCTATGATGAATATAGAAAAGATCCTTCAAAATGTTTCTTGGATGTTTTTAAAGAAGGTGCGGCGGGTTGTAGTCAGGGTTATGTGGGTTCAGGTGCGGGTTTAGATTTTCAAAAATTTGAAAGAGCGTGCCCTGCTTTTGCGGCTGAATACGTGATGACTCTTTTGAGAGTCTTGCGGACTCACTATGGTCCTATCAATCGCAAAGAAGCAGAGGTTAACGTTTCGTGTAATTCCATGCTTGATCAGATTGAATCTCTTGTTGAAAAAGGTGGAGCTCAAGCCTGTGAGTCGATTAACTAAAGTTTTTAGTTCTTATATGTAAAAGTTTTTGATTCGCTTTTGTGAAAAATGAGAGGAGTTTTTGAATAAGCTCCTCTTATTTCAAAAAGAATTTGATTATCTTGATTGTCATTTGAAACTTCAGAAAGATTTAACTCAATCCAGTGTGAGTGTTGAGTAAGGGCTTCGGGTCCTAAGCATTTGTACCAATTTGTTTGTTTATTATTTGAGAGGTTTCTGAGATTACAAATGGGGATGAATGGTTTTTCTTCTTGTGTGTGGCAACTGACAAAAGCGTAAATAACTTTGCTTGTGCTGGGGATTGTTTTGTCCAACCAAAGTCCTGATCCGTTTTCTCCTGTATTGAATCCTTTAATTTCACATTTGGGGGACAATGGTTCCTCTGCATTCACAGATTCACAAGTCGCATCGGAAGGATTTAGTTTTTCACCCCACGTGCAGGCTGCTTGAGATAAAACAACGCAGTTATTTTTTAGGGCGTTGAATTTATGTCCTTTTGCGCATCTACCAGTTGATTGCCAGATCTCAGTCGCGGTTCTACCGTTTTGGCCGTCGCCTGGATTTGTGCTCCAGCCTGTGGGGATTGAGCACCATTTTTCTGAATCAAAAATGGGAGGAGTGGGATTGTCGCAATTTTTTACAAACACTTCGGTGTTTTGATTCATTCTTGTTCTGTAGTTTGTAGAAAGTCCACCCTGAAGAGCAGGGGACTCCTCAGTATTCAATTCGTCAGAGAATCCGATCGAAGAGAAAGCTAAAATAAATGCCAAAAGGCAAGGACGAAACACCACTTTACTTTTTCGTCAAAATTAAGGAGCACCCTATGAATCTTTGGTTAGGTTTAAGTTTTTTTTCTGCTAAGAAAATTGTTTGGGGGCACTGTTATTCGATGTGCAAATCATAAGCTTTTAATTCAAGGTTACAGCTGCTATGAAAAGCGTGATCAGCGGCGCGAGTGACAGGCGCATCTTCCATCATTTTTCTGAGTCCTGGAACGTTCACGCGGATGAGAGTGTCGATATCGTTTGCGTTGGGATAATGTGAATTGCCCAATTCAAAGAGAAGAGACCACATGCCGTATTTCCAGAAGGCGTAATCCTCAAAAGTTCCATCAGCTGGATAAATTGCGGCACCTGAAAATCCTGTTTCATAATGACTTAAGAAAGTGGCAGAGCTTGCAAGTTTTTTAAAAATATCATCATACGGTGTTGAGTAGTTTGAAGTGGAATTTCCCCATGGGTAAGCCACGACAGGCCAGTAAGTATGAAGAGTCGCACTTGCCACAATATTTGTGTTGGCAAGAAAGGTATCCATGCTCTTGATGGATTGAAGAGTGAAGGGACCTTCTGTTCCGCATGGGCCAGGGTAGTTTCGGTTGGGATCGAAAGACCCGTTACTTCCTTCTTCGTAGCGACTTTTTCGATTGTAGCCACCAATGTTAAGGACTGGAATGACGTAGACAGTTCTGTTTTCTATGGGCTTCTCAGCCATGTCTTTTGCAAAGGCAAGTGCAACTTCTGTTGATCCGTATTCGTTTCCGTGATGAGTTCCAACGACCAAAGTTTCAACGTTTCCGTGGCCAATCTTGAGGCCTTTGATCATTTTTTTTGAGTCTGAATTGCCAATGTTGATGAGAGAGACGTTTTCAGCATGAGTGTTTGCTAAGTTTTGCAAGAGGAGTTCAACGTCATCGTAGGTTCGTCTAGTGGCGTCCGTTTCAGGATAAAAGATTTGTGCTTTGCTTTGAGAGCCAGCGCTTACTCCTAGAAGTAATATCAAAGAAAATAAAAAGCGATTTGATTTATTGAAATTTTCAGCAGACACAGACTCTAGGTTATTTGACGCTTTTTTTTGTACAAGCTCTGGAGCGTCAAGAGCGTGACAGGCTGCTGTCGCTATTTGTGCGAAAATAATGAGGGGAGTATCTAGCCTTGGCATTTAAATATAAAAACTATTTGGTTCTTTCTGTTTGTTGGGGTGCTTTTATTCATGCTGGGAAAACTTCTCCGAAGAATGAATTAAAGAATGAAAGTGATTTTGCCCACTGTTCACTAGCAAACAAGCAATTAAAACAATTGAACGCTTTTGTGCCCACAG
>JBAXJW010000193.1:0-3201 GCA_037137635.1 bacterium
CTTTTACGGTTTCAGGAACAGCGGTTGGAGCAGCCTTATCGGATCCCATTTGCATTTGAATTTGAGCAAGTTCATTAACGGCCATGTTGAAGATCAAAAAGAACAACAACATAGATAAGATATCAACGAACGAAGTGAGGTTAAGGTCTGAAGCTAATTCCCTGCGGTTTGATGCGGCACCTTCTCCTGTTATTCTCACAATACCTCCCCCTCACTTCGATCAAAAAATTAAATTACTTAGTTGGAAACTTTTCGCGGTTTTGAACGATTAAGTTCAAAGTCGCAACACTGATTTCATGGATATCGTCCATAATCTGTTGAGTTTTAGCTGTTAACCAACCAGAAACCAAAAGAGTAGGAATCGCAATGATCAAACCAAAAGCTGTTCCTAACATCGCCTCAGACACACCTTCCGCAAGAAGTGCTGTTTTTTGAGCAGGATCAACTCCCGCAACACCTTTGAAAGACTTAATCAATCCAGAGATTGTAGCCAAAAGACCGATCAAAGTTGCAACGTTTGCAAGAAGTGGCAAGAACGGAGTGCGACGTTCGATTTTTGGAATTTCTCTCAAAGCAGCAACGTCCATCGCTGTTTGAACTTCTTCGTCTTTTCCTTTGTTCATGACAGAGATCACACCTGCTTTGACAATGTTGTTCAAAGGAGACTTGCGATCATTACAAAAATTCACAGCAGAGTTGAGGTCACCCGCGAGGATAGAACGCTCAACGTTGTTTACAAATTTTTCTTTATCAACATTGAAATTCACAAACAAGTTATAGATACGATCGAGCATAATGATGATACAAATTCCGCCCAAGAAAGCGAGAATGTACATCCATATACCACCTTGTTGAAATAATTCGCCTAAATTACCCATAAAAAAATCCTCCCTGATACCCTTATATAGAGTGTATCGATCAGGTGCGTAAAAACAATTGATTTAAGCCATTTGATTGGCTTTTGTTGCGTCGCATTTTTTGACGCTATTGGGTTTTTAAAAAATAAGAGGCTATTTAGGAGAAATATTATTCGCCATGTTCATCGACATCATCTCACGAACAGAGCGATTCATTCCCTCAGTTGAACCATCCAAGAAAATAACATTCCCTTTTCCGGATTCTGCAAAATGTTTAATCGCATCCGTCCACATAGAAAACAAAATCACGGATACATCCATTCCCGACTGTTTCATCTCATCGGCCGCCACTCGCATACCGTGCGCAACTTCTTCTCTAAAAAGAGCAACGCCCTTACCTCTAAGTTGTGCTGCGATTTTTTCTGCTTCAGCGGCAATCTTGATCGCATTTCCTTCAGCTTCTGCTTGTTTTGTCTTGGTTATTAAAAGCGCTTGGCCTTCATTTTCAGCCGCAGCCTTCAAATTACTTGAAGCCACAACCTTGGCCATCGACAACATAATTTCTTGATCAAAACTAATGTCGTTCATCTGCAAATCGATCAAATGATATCCCCAAGCTTCTAAGTTTTTATCAAGTTGCTCCTTAACCGCTTCAACAATATCTCGACGTAGCAAAAGAATTTCGGCTTGTTTCTTGGTTGCAACAAAACTTCTTACAGACCCCTCCACTGTTCGAACAAGCGCTGTCATCAAACTTTGAGTATCGATAAACTTAAATGCAACGTTTTTGATTGTTTCTTCATCTTGATTAAAAACCGCATACAAAAGCATTGCCTTAAAGTTTACATTTGCCTGATCAGACGTAATCGCTTGAAAATTCAATTCAATCGATTGGTTTTGAATTGAAATTCTTTTGAAAATCATTTCAAAAAAAGGAACTTTAAAGTTTAACCCTGGACGAAGAAGTCTTTTATATTTTCCAAAAACAGTCACAACAGCAACAGTTCCTTGATCAACAGTAGCAAACGCACCCATCGCCAAAAAACCACAAATCAAAAGTAAAAACATAAAAAACATACGAACTCTCTTTCTCTAATCCTTGGTTATAACATTTGCAGATCTTTGGCTGCCTTCTTGGTAATCAAGAACTGCAATCGTTGCCATATGAACAATTTCATTTACATCTGTTGATCGCTGCAACACATGAACAGGCTTATTCATGCCTACTAGGATAGGCCCCACAAGCTCTGCACCGCCTAATTGCCCAAGTAATTTGTAACACGTATTTGCTGCGGAAAGATTCGGGAATATCAACACGTTTGCAGGCTTTCCAATGTTCAACTTACTAAAAGGAAACTGCTCGCGAATAAGGCTTGGGTTGACTGCAAAGTCCGCCTGCATTTCTCCATCAACTAAAATATCAGGACGCAATTTTTGAACAATTTGCGCCGCTTGTGACATTTTTAGAACTTCAGGATGTTTTGTGCTTCCAAAGTTTGAAAAAGACAGCATCGCAACCCGAGCTGAAAATCCTAGGAAAGTTGCCATATCTGCGGCATTGATCGCAATCTCAGCTACTTCCTCTGCATTTGGATTTATATTGACAGTTGTATCCGCTAAAAAGATCACTCGATCTTTAAAGATCAACATATAAACACCGGCTACTTTTTTTCCTTCACGTGATCCTACGATCAATAAATTAGGTCGAATCACATCTGGATACGTTCGAGTCACACCCGCCAAACAAATTTGAGCAAGATCATTTTGCAAATGCATAGCTGCAAAATAAAAAGGATCGCGCATCAAATTGTCAGCCTGTTCGAGAGTCATACCCTTACGTTTTCGCATTTCATAAAACTGCCGAACATATTCTTCGAAATAAACGCTTTCACGTGGGCGAATCATTTCACAGTTTTCAAGATCATTTAAATGAAGCTTATGTATGTTACCCTTGATCTTATCGGAATCTCCCACGAAAACAGGTTCTGCAATTTTTTCTTCGCGAATCAAAGAAGCCGCTCGAAGAATTTTTTCACTTGCTCCTTCTGGGAAAATTAATTTAGGAAGCGAAGTGCCTCCGTTAGGAGACTTCTTAAGACGCGATCCGATTTCACGCATGGTCGAACGACGCGTTCCCAAAAGTTTATCAAGATGTTCTCTATATCCCTCTACCGTTTCACCAGGCATCGGTCTGCGAGCTACACCTGTATCAACCGCAGCCTTTGCCACGGCAGATGCCACAAACAATAACGCCCGAGGATCAAGTGGCTTAGGTATAATGTATTCACGGCCAAAACGAATACGCTCGATACTATAACTTGCAAGAACTGAATCAGGCACATCT
>JBAXJW010000194.1:0-3191 GCA_037137635.1 bacterium
TTCATCAACTGCAGCGATATCCATCGCAAGACCTGCTCCTTGAATCTCTCCTCTTCGCACAGGCTTCCAGGGATTTCCCAGCATGAAACAACTCACAATGTCTGTCCCACCCGAAATACTTGCAAGCTGAGAGCGACGATCAGGATCAATCGCCGAATAATAATAATCAAAATCTTCTGGCAAAAGAGGTGAGCCAGTAGAAAAAGTAATCCGAGGAACATTGATCTTGGGACGCATATCCCTCATTCGACAAGTGGCAATAAACCGAGCCGATGTTCCAAAAGCCTTTATTTTTTGCTGCTCCACAAAAGTCCACAAATTCCAATCATCCACCAACGGAGAACCTTCAAGAGTAAAAAGTTCAGCACCTGTAAAAAGTGCAGAAAGCATCCAATTCCACATCATCCAGCCAGTCGTTGTGTAATAAAAAAAACGCTCGCCTTTTTTAACGTCTGAATGCAAGAGTAATTCTTTGGTGTGTTGCAAAAGCACGCCCCCCACAGAATGCACAATGCACTTAGGGACTCCCGTCGTGCCCGATGAAAAAAGAATATAGAGAGGCGACATAAAAGAAACGCGCTCAAAAGTGATTTCATGAATAGAAGCTGTTTTGTGAGAAGACTTTTGATAAGCCTCCCAGATCTTGCTCAATGAAAGAGCACGGTCTTCAATTTTTAATCCCTTAGAGATACTTTCTACTTTTGGAAGAAGATCAATCTTTTTTCCTCCATAAACACTTTTCTCATCAAAAAGAAAAAGCTTTGCATTCACTTGCTGAAAGCGATCTAGAACTCCTTGCTCACCAAAATCAGGCGAACAGCTCGTCCAAACCGCACCTAAACTTGCACACGCAAGCATCGCGATAAGAGCCAGGTGATTGTTACCCACAAAAGCAGCCACTACATCACCCGAGCGAATTCCTTTTTCTTTAAGTAATTCTTGAAAGTATTTAACAGCTCCTACGAGCTCTTCTTTTTTGAGTTCCGCAATGAGTTCATTTTTCTCATAAAAAGAGCGTAAGGGAGTTTCAGCTAAGTAGGAGAGCATGTTTTCGGCATAATTTATTTGAAGATCCGGAAACCATTGCCCACCATTCAGTGGAGAAAGAGGATTAGGGACATAGATAAGATCTGGATTTCCGCTAAACGTAATCTTACTTGCAAGAAGCCAGTCACGCCAAAAGCCCTGATAGTACTTCACACTCCAAGCATGAAGGTCATTATAACTTTTGAATTTTATAAAATATTTATTCTCAATAGAATTCTTAAAGGCCCAAAGCGAAGAAGCTTCGAGTTGTTCACCCGAAGCTTCCCACATAATTTCATTTTTATTTTGAGCTGAAAGATCGCTTTTTAAACTAGCCATCACGGCTACAAAAGCAAGCTCCCCTACCCTAAGTCAACGGCCTAGTAGTTGTAAGCAACTCCTAAATGCGCAGTGTAAGAGTGTGACTTGTAATCACCCGCTAAAGCACTCGCTCCGTTTCCATCAGAATGGCCAGAAGCGAAACTATAATCAAGAGCCGCGTTTGCATCTAAATTACCAAACTTGCTACCCGCACCAAAAGTTAAGCTATGTCCAAATCCAGGGCTTGAAAAAGTTGCATTTGCGTAATCTTTGTTCGTAACAGCTGAAATAAGCGCATATCCACCTCTCAACACAAGATTTTCTTGAACTTTGTATTCAGCTCCTACGCGAGCAACATAAAGATCGTGCCAGTTAAGAGTCTTTGAAACATCTCCCAAAGTACCAGAAACAATTCCAAGCTTCTTATTTGCAGCATAATTTGTATAAGAAAGATCAGATAGAAGTCTTAATTTAGAATCTACCGCATAGTCAGCACCCAAAGACAAAGCCCATGGAAAAGTAGCACTCACAGTCGTATCTGAATCCCTTTTAACTGGATTCGTACTATCTCCAGTCGCCGTCTCCCCCTTTAGCTTTACACTCAAAGGAGTTCTAACATTAAGGCCAAAAGACAACTTATCAATCTTGTATTGAGCCCCTAATCGAAAGCCTGTGAAGTTCCACGAGCTCAAATCTCTAAATTCAATATGACGATATCCACCTGGTATCGGCGCAATAGTTGCTAAATCTGCGCTCGCATAAGAAATTCTCCACGAAGCACCTAAAGAAAAATTTTCGTTAATCTTTTTAGCAGCACCAATAGTACCTTCGATGATACTTAAGCTTGATTGACCAACACCACCGATACCATCAATATTTTCATAGCGTGATTTTGTTCCACCGCTTACAAAAACCCCACCACCAAGAACAGTTGAGTCATCCAAACGATAGGCACTTGTTAATCCACCAATAGGCGAAAAAGTTTGTACCGATTTTTTTGATTGGTTATTAGCAGTTAAAGGTCCTTCAAACTGAGAAAAAGTTGGTGAGAAGTTCACATGAACATCTCCCTTACCTTCAACACCTGCTAATCCCGCAGGATTAAAAAATAAACCTTCAGAATCACTGACAGATGATGTAGCAGCACCTGCGACACCGTTATACTTACCAGACCAGTTTACGTTTTTTTCAAGACCCGCTGAATACGCGTTCAAAGAGACCAAACATCCTGTTGCTGCAGAAAGAGCCACAAGTGTTTTTTTGTTAAATAAATTCATTATTTATACCTCCGTGTTTGCAGGTTTTGCACAATTTAAAACTGACTTCAACACTGCTTGTCTGTATATTTATAGAAGCATGAATATTCGCACAGGATTTATACCGCTCGGCATCGAAGATCAGCTTTATTACGAAGATATTGGCGATCAAAATCTTCCTGCACTTTTTTTTATTCATGGAGGTCCAGGATTAGGCTGCGAAGAAAAACATCGCACGCAATTTAATCTCAAAAAATACAGAGTCATTCTTTTTGATCAGCGAGGATGCAACCGAAGCGAGCCATCAGGAGATATTTCACAAAACACCACACAACTTCTTGTTCAAGACATCGAAACTTTGCGCAAAAGATTAAAAATTGAAAAAATAACTTTACTCGGAAGTAGCTGGGGCGCCGTTCTTGCTCTTCAATATGCTGCAAAATTTAGCGAGCGTGTAGAAAAAATTATTTTAAAAAGTCCTTTCTGGGCCCAAGAAAATGATTTTCGCTGGTCATACACTCAGCAAGGTGCAGCTCAAAAACTCACGCAAGCTTGGAAGGATTTTGCTTCTTGCTGCTCCCTTGAAGG
>JBAXJW010000195.1:0-3175 GCA_037137635.1 bacterium
TTAGGAGGCTTTCGATTTCAGCCTTCTGAATTTGCAAAAATTGGATTGATGGTTTTTTTTGCCTCTCGTCTTTCGCGTGATCGTAATATTTTTTCTAAGTGGAAAGAAGAACTGGCTCTTCCTTTTGGAGTCTTGGGAGCGTTTCTTTTACTTTTTATGCTTCAACCCGATTTTGGAAATACGGTCATTTTATCGCTCGTTATTTTAAGTCTTGTTTTTTTAGCGGGAGCTCCTTGGAAATATTTGTGGATTATGTGCGGATCTTCAGCCGTTGCTTTTGTGGGTCTTATGTTAGCTCAGCCTTATAGAGTTCAGCGTTTTTTACTTTTTTTAGATCCTTGGAAAGATCCTCAAAATAAAAGTTATCAAATTATCCAATCGTTCATTGCGTTTTTTCGTGGAGGTTGGTTTGGAGTGGGTTTAGGGAATAGCCGTTCCAAGCTTTATTTTTTACCCGAAGTAAAAACAGATTTCATTGCTTCCATTTTTGCAGAGGAAGTGGGAGTCGTGGGTTTTAGTGTGATTCTTTTACTTTATGGTCTTATGATTTTAAGAGGATTAAAAATTGCGCAAAAAGCAAAAGAGCCTTCTCATTATCTTTTAGCTGCAGGTGCGACTTTGCTTCTAGGTTTTCAGGCGTTGCTGAATCTTGCCGTGGTTCTGTCTCTGCTTCCGACAAAAGGATTGCCTTTGCCCTTTGTTTCTATGGGGGGATCGAGCTTATTGGCTTCTATGATCCTTTGTGCTTTGGTACAATCAGTAGCGGGGGCCAGTGAAAAATAAAAATAAAATATGGATAGTCGCAGCGGGAACAGGGGGGCATATCTTCCCTGGAATTGCTCTAGCAAAAGAATTTAAACTTCGTCATCCAAATCTTGAAATAGAATTTTTTGGAACAAAAGATCGACTCGAAGAAAAGCTGATTCCAAAGCACGGCTTTCCGATTACCTTTTTGAAAGCTAAGCAGTGGAAAGGTAAAAATTTTTTACATCGTTTTGGTGCTGTAAGTGCTCTTTTTGAGTCGCTTATTTTGCTTTTTAAAAAAGCAGCTTTTGAGAAACCGCTTTGTCTAATTTCAGTAGGGGGCTATGTCTCCATGCCTGTGGGTCTTGCTTGTTGGCTGAGAGGAATTCCTGTTTTTTTAGTGGAGCCCAATATCAGAGCAGGAATTTCAAATAAAATTCTCAGTCAATTTGCGTGTAAAGCTTTTACAGTTCCAGGAAGCGATGCTCTCCAGAAATTTAAATGTTCAACTTTTGATACAGGGAATCCCGTGATGGGTCGCTTTGAATTAAATCCTATTCGAAAAGAAGCTCAAAATATTTTGATCCTGGGAGGCTCTCAAGGTGCTAGAATTCTTTGTTCTGTTGGATTAAAAGTTTTTAAACGACTTCAGGAAAAAGGTTTTTCTTTTCGCTTGTTACTGCAGAGTGGAGAAAAAAACTTAGAAGATTCACTCGCACTTAAAAAGCAATTAGCTTTGGGTGATGAATGTGAGATTCAGCCTTTTTTTCATGATGTTCCTGAAAAATTAAAGTGGGCTGATGTGATTATTGCTCGCGCCGGAGCAATGACTCTTACAGAGTTGAGCCTTACTTGTGTTCCCAGTATTCTCGTTCCCTTTCCTGCTGCAGCAGATGATCATCAAAGAGTGAACGCGCGAATTTTGGAGAGTGACGGAGCTGTGCGTGTTGTTGATGAAAAAGAAAAAGATTTTGAAAATCTTTTAGAGATTAATTTGAGAGAACTTTTAAGTTCTACTCAGGGTCATAATGCACGAAGTTTATTGGCTAAAAATATGAATAAATTTGCTAGACCCCAAGCCACACAGAGAATAGCTTCTGAGATATTAAACTCTTTGTGAGTTTGGTGTTGAAAGATATCGTTAGGTCATTATGTCATTAAGAGATAGACGTTGCCGAGTGCATTTTATTGGAATCGGGGGCATTGGCATGTCGGGTATTGCCGAGCTCTTGCATCACTTAGGACATCAAATTAGCGGATCTGATTTGGGTGAGAATGAGCAAATTCGAAAACTTAAATCCTTAGGTGTAAAAATTCAACAAGGACATTCTGATAAAATTCTCGAAGAAAATAAACCTGATGTCGTCGTTTATTCAAACGCTGTTAGAAGTCAAAACCCTGAATGGGTTTATGCTCAAAAAAATGGAATACCCGTTATTCGCAGAGCCGAAATGCTTGCTGAGCTGATGCGATTGAAGAGGGGAATCTCAGTTGCGGGATCGCATGGCAAAACCACCACAACGGGAATGATTAGTTTTATTCTTAAAGTAGCAGGCAAAGAACCTACCGTTGTTATTGGCGGGCAATTTGCGGCCTTTGGCTCAAATGCGGCTTGGGGTGGTGGGGAGTGGTTGGTTGCAGAATCTGACGAAAGTGATGGAAGTTTTATGCATCTTTCACCTGAGATTTCTGTTGTCACCAATATTGATCGCGAACATTTAGATCACTATGGAAGCCTTGAGCTTCTTCAAAAAACTTTCTGGGATTTTATTGAGAGAGTTCCTTTTTATGGAAAAAGTGTTTTGTGTGCGGATAGTCCGCTTCTTTTAGAGCTTCGCGATAAAATTAGAAAACCGACTCTTTGGTACTCTTTCGACAATATTCCATATTCTTATAAAGTTGAATATTTAAACAAGGGTGCTTTCCCACGCTTTCAAGTTCTTTGTCCGAATGGAAAAAAACTTTTTGAAACTCAACTGAAAGTTCCTGGCCACCATAATGTTTCAAATGCAGTTGCGGCCGCTCTTGTTTGTTTAGAGTTAGGGTTGAGTCCCGAAGAAGTGTCTCGCGGACTTTCTCTTTTCGAAGGCGTTGCCCGACGATTTGAGAAAAAAGGACTGTGGCAAGGTCACGCGCTTTATGAGGATTATGGGCATCACCCCACCGAAATTCGTGCGACATTAGAAGCCGCAAAAGAAGTTTTTCCTCACGAGAAAGTATGCGTTGTTTTTCAACCCCATAGATATTCGCGCACACGTTTATTGTGGGATGAGTTTAAATCATGTTTTTCAAAAGCAGATTTACTTTTTACCTTGCCTATTTATGCAGGCGGAGAATCGCGTGAGCAAAGAGATGATGCTTTTGATGGAAAAGCTTTTTGTGATCATATTGATTTAAAAGAGAAATATTTTGTAAATGATTTTCGTGAGCT
>JBAXJW010000196.1:0-3143 GCA_037137635.1 bacterium
TTTATGAATGATCTTAACGAAAGAAGAGCAAAATATGACCGATACGACGACGCAACCGGCGGAAACTGATTACTCTCAACTTTTTGAATCAAAATCCTTTTGGCTTTTTGTCGTGGGAGTTCTTTTTTCACTTCCGCTTATCATGAGCTTCATGCGTCCTAAGATTGAACAAAAACCTATTCTTGGAAGCATCCAAGAATTCAAACTTCAAAATCAAGACGGAAGAGACTTTTCAAATAGAGACATCGCAGGATCGGTTCTGCTTGTGAATTTTGTTTTCACATCCTGCCCCAGCACTTGTCCCATGCTCACAAAGACAATGGCCGATGTCCAAGTGCGCTTAAAAGGCACAGGTAAAAGCGTGCAACTTTTAACTGTCACGGTTGATCCCGAACACGACACTCCTGAAGTCCTCAAATCCTACGCAAAAAAACATTTTGCAGATTTAAGTACATGGAGTTTCATCACCGGATCAAAAGAAGATATTCGTAAATTAGTTGTAGGCTCATTTGCCTCACCTTTGAGTATCGAAAGCTCTAACAAGCCTGATGATATGTCTGCTGGATTTCAGATTGCTCATGGAGAGCACTTTGTTTTGGTAGATCAGCTTGGACGAATTCGCTCTTACGAGCATATAAATAATCCCAAAGACATTAACCGTGTCATGAGAGATATTGCGATCTTGGTGAACACTCCACCAAAAAGTTAAATAAAGATTATTCAGCTTTTATTTCTTGAACTTCATAATCGTGATGGTACTTCGTACCTCGACTCTCAATAAAAGAAACGGGCAATTCAAGTGGACTAAAGGCATCCGCAAATTGCTTCTTTACCTTTTCTCGACTCATCACTTTTTCATAAACTTCTAAAACGTTTGAAGTGTAAATCGTTGCTCCATTTGAATTTGCTTTGAGTCGAGGCGCAAAGTTTTCCCAAAATAAACTCTCAACAGAAGCTACGACATAACTTGCATTGAGCATGAGAGCTTTCATCTTTTGAAAGTTTTCAGGACTTGAGAGAAAAGTGACGTTCTTTTCATAAAGAGCTTCTTTTTCATTCTCAGAAAGACCAAAAATCCCTTTAGCTTGGGTGGGGAAATAACGATTTTTAAAAAGGGTCAAAATGATTTCGTAGGAAGATGCGCGACTACTTGGAAATAAATCAGGACCATTATTCATGTAAGATTCCTGAAAAGCTTTGACGATTTCTAGTACCTTTTCTTTTTCTGGATCTGTCGATCTCTCTTTGATTCTTCGAAGAAGCTCATCACTCAATTCTTGGCGCTGAACTTTGGGATCAATTATTTCTCCCTCAAACCACGCAAAGTCTTCCCATGTGTCAAAATCCTCAATGAGTTTGAGTGAATTTTTTTCGTAATGTTTTTGAGAAGCTTTTAAGAATAAATACTTGTAAAAATCCGCAGGACTTTCAGAAACTTCAAACAAAGCTCTGAAAAAATATCTCTGCAGTATGAGTGGCTCATAGTTAATATCAAAAAGAACAAGTTTTTTTGCATCAGAGCGCAAAGCCAAATCCCACGAAGCATTGTTTCCAATACCAAAGAAAACATCTCTTTGAGGAAGCTTTTCGGGGAGTTTGAAAATATCAAACTCATTACTCGCCATATGGCCACCCCTCACTAAGCCCAAAGGACGAGGCGCTTGCGAATCATAGACTAAGGATTTTGATTTTCGAAAACTTTGAACAAGATCAGACTCCGTAATAATGAACTTTCGATCTTCAAGACTTTTGGAATCATCTTGTACCCTCAGAAGCTTTGAACAATCTTCAGGTGCAGCATCCGCAGCCAAAAGAGCTGGTAGAGATAAAGAGTTAATAAGGAGCAAGAAAAGAAACTTAAAAATATTCATATAGTGAGAAACTCGTTTTGACGCATTATATCAAAAACAAGTCTTCAAGAGTAGCTTAAAATGGGTTCACAAAGCGCAATAATGAACGGCAACTGTGTTTAGTCTTGTTTAAAAGGGCTTGAAAGCGCTCTTTTCGCTTTGCTTTCATCAAAGGAGCCACAAACTGAATACGATTATATTCCAGAGCCCTCGAAACAGCCTTCTTTCCCTTGGGTTGAAAGAGATAGTCTTCAACAAACATATTTTTGAAATTTAAATCTTTTTCAAAAACTTCATTTTTCACGATTAAAAAATGCAAAAACATGTCGTTTAACTCCATAAACTTCAATAGAGCGTTTGGGAATTGATAAAAAACTTTACGAAAAGAAGCTGCCGTTTCTCCGCGGCCATTCACAACTTTTACAAGATAAGAAAAATCCTTTTTTTGAGAAGAAATACATTTATCTAAAGCTAGACCTAAAGCTTCTTTTACCTGTGGAAATCGTGCAAGAGCTGTATCTTGATTTTTGGCAATCGAAAAAAGAGTGACAAGATCACCACTCTGATCTGCAACCTCTATCAATCTTAAGAGCGCATTCGGATACTCGTTAAAAATCTTCGCAACGTCTTTTAAGTTGAGTATCGTCCAAACCTCTCGATCTTTTAAATCCTTCGCTTCATCAACAAGCCTCATCAATTCAATTTCAAAAAATGCTTTTGAAGAAGGATGAGCCTCAAGAGCCAACTGAGGAAATTGAGCCATATTATCGATGCGATCCTCAATACGGCGACGATCACGCGAAATTTTTAAAATTTCTGTCTCTAAAAATTTAGGATTGATGTTTCTTTCGTAAAAAGCCACATCGAGATCAATTAATTTTTTAAAGGTTTGCATGTGCCCTGATTTTAGATCAAGAACATCCTCACCTTTTTCAAGGTATCCTTGGAAAAACCCCTCCAACATAGATCGCCATTCAGGATCTTTGTTGAGATGTTTTTTTTGGGCCTGAATAAAATCCCAACCCAAATGTGGAGCGCGCTCTTCTTCGAGAGCTCCCTTCACATCATTTCTCATCAGAAGCAGAGACTCCACCAAATGATCTTGAGAAAAAGCATCAGCAGCATTCAATCTTCCATTCAAAAAGAGTGGACCGCTTCTTTGAAAAGAAAATGGATCAAAATCAGGCCCATAAATTTCAGCAGCGTATTTCAAGAACGTTTTTGAAAATTGCTCAACAGAACTCGCCTCTGAATTCCTAAAATTAAAAGACAAAACTCTGTAGTGCCCAAGTG
>JBAXJW010000197.1:0-3052 GCA_037137635.1 bacterium
ATGTTGCCTGCTGCTATTAGAAAAGCTTCTCACAAACTTTTAGGTAAAGAATTCAAATCAAATCCAATTCTTCCCTCAACTCTTTTAAATTTCAATGAAGAACAGGGACTTGCCTATGAGAATATTTCTCAATCTAAGCAAAGAGGGCATCTCTTGTGGGGAGTTACTGGATCTGGAAAGACCGAAGTTTACTTGCATTTAATTCGCGATTGTTTAACTTCACAAAAAGGAGCGATTGTTTTGGTTCCTGAAATCGCCTTGACTCCTCAACTTTCGCAACGTTTTGAAAAAGCTTTTCCGGGGCAAGTAGCCGTTTTTCATAGCGCTCAAAGTGAAAAAGAACAAAGAGAAGAGTGGCTCAAAGTTTTTTTAGGACATAAAAAAATAGCCCTTGGTCCTCGCTCGGCTCTTTTTGCACCTCTTCCTTCCTTGGGGCTTGTGATTGTTGATGAAGAGCACGAAGGTTCTTATAAACAAGAAGATCGTCTTCGATATCATGGAAGAGTCAGTGCTGAAAAGCTTTGTGAATTGATGAACGCCAAATTTGTATTGGGAAGTGCAACTCCTTCAGCTGAAACGCTTAAAAGAGCTTTAGCGGGTGAACTCACACTTAGCAAACTCTCTCGAAGAGCTGTTGCACAAGCGCAACGTCCCGAAGTCGTGCTTGTTGACCTTAAGAAAAATATACGAGAAAAGAGTTTCTCTAAACCCATCGAAGATCAAGAACAAGAATTAGATGCTTTTGATCTTGCTCCCAAATCTTTGTTTTTTTCAGAAGAATTAAAATCTGCCATAGATAAAACTCTTAAAGCAAATGAACAAGCCATCTTATTTTTAAATCGTCGTGGGATGGGAAGAGCTCTCATTTGTAAAAGTTGCGGGCATCAACCGAGTTGTGTTCAATGTGCTGTTAATTTAGTACCGCATCGAAATAAGTTGCTCTGCCATTATTGCGGATTTGAATGCATGATTCCTGCTTCTTGCGAAAAATGTAACGGACTTTTAAGGGAGTTGGGTTACGGAACTCAAGCCTTAGAAGAAGAACTTAAATTATTTTTTCCAGAAGCAAAAACTGTGCGCTTAGATAGGGACGTTGTTCAGGATCGAAAAAAACTTATTGAAACACTGCAGATTTTTAATGAACAAAAAGCCAATATTTTAATTGGGACTCAAATGGTCGCAAAGGGGCATGATTTTCCTCAGGTGAGTCTTGTAGGAATTATTTTAGCGGATGTTGGATTTTCGCTTCCTGACTTTAGAAACGAAGAGAGGATTTTTCAGCTTCTTCTTCAGGTTGCTGGTCGAGCGGGCAGAGGGCACATACCAGGTAAGGTTATTGTTCAAACCTTTAGACCCCAAGAAGCAATATTTGAAAATATTTCAAAAGGGGAATCCCTTGAGAGCTTCGAAGAGTATTTGAAAAATATTTTGATGACTCGAGAGTTTTTACGTTACCCACCTTATACTCAATTAGCGCTTTTACAGTTTCAAGGTCTTTATGAAGATCAAGTTTCTGAAGCTGCTCATTCAGTTGCTCAAGCTCTTCTGAAAATAAAGAAAGAAAACTTTAACGTTTTGGGGCCTGTCCCCGCTCCTATTTTAAAGGTTCGAAATAAATATCGCTATCATGTCTTAGTGAAGGCTCCCGATGAAGAGACGCTTAACAAATCAATCGAGTGGATTTTTCAAACATGGGAAGAAAACAAGCTTGAAAAAAAATTTAAAGGCACGCGCCTGATTGTAGATATAGATCCCGTGAGTCTTGTTTAATTAAGCAGAAACTTCAAAAGCTCTTTGTGCTTCAATAACAGTCTTGCTCGCTTCCTCGGCTGAGCAGAGTGAGCAAGGCTTATTGTGGAGAGCTTTTACCCATTCGCGCAATTGAACCTTGAGAGGTTCTTCACGGTGAACTCCAAATTCAATTTTGTCCATATTTCTGTAGTGTTCTTGGAGATCGTTATAATCAAATTTTTCAGTGGCAGGAGTGTTGAGTAAATCGCCACCATACAAGGTACAAGTTTGAAGCATGTAATCCACAAGGACAACTCCTTTGGTGCCCGTCACTCTAACAGATCGAATTTTTGTAGGAGTGATCCAGTTGACGTGAATGTTTGCAGAGATTCCTTCATTTCCTTTGAGTAAAATTTCAGCGGTGTCTGCCGTTCCTGGAATAATTGTAGAATGGATAATACTTGATTTAACGTGGAAGCTTCCAAAAAGATATTGGAATACATCTAGGTCGTGGACTGCGAGGTCTAACAAAACGTTGTTTCCGCTTTTGACATTCTGAGGATAGCCTCCCACTCGTGTGAAGCTGCAATGAATAGCTTTCCCAATCCAACCTTTTGCGATGATTTCGTTTAAGCGTCTAACTGCTGGATTAGAGCGTTCTACGTGGCCCACGAAAAGTTTAATACCTGCTGCTTTTGCAAGATCAATGAGTTCGTTGGCTTGAGCTGGTGTGCTTGCAAGAGGTTTTTCCACGAGCAAATCTTTTTTCAATTCGATGAGTTGTTTTGCAACCTCAAAGTGAGTTTCGGTCGGAGTTGCGATAAGAGCTGCATCAAAAGAATGAGGATCAACTTGGATGAGTGACGTGTAGAGTTTTAATCCCTCTGGAAGTTCAGGCTTAAGAAAAGGTTCCACAACACCCACAACTTGAATGCTTTTATCTGCACTCAAAACTCTGAGATGGTTGGAGCCCATTTTTCCTGCACCCACTAAGAGTATGCGAGGAATGTTTTGATTTGAGTGATTATTTTTAGCTTCTTCCATAGTCATCATCGTATCGAATGATGTCGTCTTCACCAAAGTAGCTTCCTTGTTGAACTTCGACAAATTCGAGCTTTGCCTGACTATTATTAGCAATTCTGTGCTTGGCACCCAAGGGAATAAAGAGATGATCGCCGCTTTTTACGGATCTTTTTTCGCCGTTCAGCGTAAACTCTCCCTCTCCTTCTACAATAATCCAGTGTTCTCTACGATGATTATGGCTTTGGTAGGAAAGTCTTTGGCCAGGCCAAACGCTAATCAGTTTAGATTTAAAAAGAGG
>JBAXJW010000198.1:0-3051 GCA_037137635.1 bacterium
TTGATAGAGTTGAGAAAGTCCAAAGTTTGCAGCATTTTCTACAATGAGTGTATTTGCGTTTGAAACATCAAGGCCTGCCTCAATGATTGTCGTTGTGACTAAGACTTGAGTTTCGCCACGATAAAATTTGATCATTTTATCTTCAAGAACCGTTTCGTCCATTTGACCATGGGCAAAATCAATTTTTATATCTGGCACATATTTGCTTAATTCCTCATAGGCCTTTTCAATTCCTCGAACACGATTGAAAAGATAAAAAACCTGTCCTCCACGTTTTGTTTCAAATTCGATAGCATCCTTAATCAGAATTCCATTTTTACGAAGCACATGTGTTTTCACACTCAAGCGATCTTGTGGTGGAGTTGTCATGACAGAAAATTCTCGCAGTCCTGACATCGCCATACTGAGTGTTCGCGGAATGGGCGTTGCAGTCATAGAGAGAACGTGTACGTTTGTCCTCATGCGCTTGAGTTTTTCTTTGTGAATGACTCCAAAGCGTTGTTCTTCGTCGATCACAATAAGACCAAGTTTTTTGAATGAAACATCCGTGCTTAAGAGACGATGGGTTCCAACC
This sequence comes from bacterium, assembly GCA_037137635.1. GTDB lineage: Bacteria > Bdellovibrionota > UBA2428 > UBA2428 > UBA2428 > CANIGN01. The sequence continues at coordinate 575 of JBAXJW010000198.1, forward strand.
ACGACATCAATTTCTCCAGTTTTAATTTTTTCTATGATTTCACGAGATTCTTTTTCTGTATTGAAGCGAGAGAGCGCCGCGACTTTATATCCAAATTCACCGAGACGAGTTTTAAAAAGACGCTCGTGTTGGGCAGTGAGAAGTGTCGTCGGACTTAAGACTGCAACTTGATAGCCAGATGAAATAACAGCGTGAGTTGCACGAAGAGCAACTTCGGTTTTTCCGTATCCCACATCTCCACAAAGGAGCCTATCCATAGGGTGTCCTGATTCGAGGTCTTGAAGAATCGAAGAGATTGCTTTTTCTTGGTCAGGAGTTTCGTCATAGGGAAAACTCGCTGCAAATTCTTGTATTTTCTCAGATGAAGGAGAAAATTTAAGTCCCGTTGCAAGGGATCTTTGTGCGTAAAGAGTGAGAAGCTCACCTGCAAAGGCAAGGATTTCTTTTTTAACTTTTTCTTTTTTATTTTTCCAAGTTGTTCCACCCAGTTTGTCCATCTGGGCATCAGAGACTTCAGCACCTGAATATCTGTGTATTTGTCTGAGTTGCTGAACGGGAACATAAACTTTCCCGTCTTTGTAGAGAAGTTCAATTAAGTCGCTGGATCTTCCTTGGATATGAAGTGTTTTAAGCCCAAGGTATTGGCCTATTCCATGAGTTGCGTGAACAACCATGTCTCCTTCGCGGATGTCGCGAAAGAAAATTTCTTTTGAGCTTTTCGAGACTTGAGAGGAGCTTCTTTTGGTAGAGCGAGTTGTTCCTAATATATCTGCTTCGCTGATAATAAAGAGTTTTTGAGAAGGAACTCTAAAAGAGCGTTGAAGATTTCCTATGGTCCAATGGAAACCTTTTTCTTTGGGCAAAGAGTTTTGTTTTTTATCAAAATGAATTCCATAGGGAGAAAGAAGAAATTCCAGCCTTTCCATTTGAGAAACGCTGTGAAAAACAAAAAGCACTGACAAATCAGCCGCTTCTTGAAGAAGTTCCTTTGCGAAACTTTCTACTTGGTGTGATTTCCAAAGCGAAGAAAGTCTTGAGAGGTCTGCACTTGTCGTTGAAGGATCACTGTATTTTTCGTGTATTCCATCTGTTGCTTGAAAAGAAAGTGCGGAGGCTTTTTCTCTAATACTTTTTAAAAAGTGAGTCGACGCTTCGGGACCATGAAAAAAATCCCCTGGAAGAGGCGCAATATCTCCAACTGATTGAGCAAGCTGAAGTTTTTTTTCTGATTGGTTAATAGCTAGGCGCCATTTTTGAAAAAAATTATTTGGATCTATGATGATGGGATTCTTAGGAATGAGGCTTAGCGAAAGTTCTTGGCTTTTTTCGAGGAAAGACCAAAGCTCAAAACCTAAAGGAAAAACTTTATTTTCTGTATAAGATTCACTTAAAAGAGCGGAGACACTGTCTTTTTGTTCTGATGGATAAGAGTGTTCCATCATGTAGGTTCTTATTTTGCTTCTAAAAGAAGAAACGTTCTCTGGTAAAAAATCTCGAGCAGGTAAAATTTCAAAAGAGCTGAGTGTTTCTTCTCTGAGTTGAGTTTGAGGATCAAAAGAAGAAATGCTTTGGACGCAATCCTCGTTTAGATCGATTCGCACAGGAAGTTCATCAATAAAAGAATAAATATCAAGAACGCTTCCTCGGGCAGCAAATTGACCTGGAATTTCAACAACTTCAGCTTCTTCATATCCAAGCGCTGTAAGTTTTTTTAAAAGAGCTTCGCGAAGAATTTTTTGATTAACCAGTAGAGGTTCTTTTTTATTGTTTTGAAAAGGATTGTGAAGTCCTTTTTCTAAAAGAGCGGGAAGAGTCCAAATAAAATAGGACTCAGGGTTTTTTTGAAGGTAATAAAAAAAACGAAGCCGTTCTTTCCTTTCAGAAAGAGCAGGCCGCCTTTGAGTGTGGGCTTCGATATCAAGTGACGGCAAGATATGAATATTTTGCGAAGAATTGAGCCCGCTTGTTTTTTCAAGAAAAAATTGAAGTTCGTCCCGAAGTCCTTCAGCTATTTCTTGATTTAAGCAAAGGAGAGAGGCCCCTTTAGGAAAGCGAGAGATAATTTCATAAGCAAGCGCTGATAAATGAGGAATGGACCCAGCGCTAATTCTTTGAGAGCTCACAGGACAAAGTTTAGTAATGAAATAGAAACAGGTCTATCTGAGTTATTGGACACTGATCATTTTCATGAGTTTTTCTTGTCTTGTAAGAAGCTCATTTTTTGTAAGTCTCATGAGGCGCTGAATTCCAAAGTCTTCGACTGTAAAACTTGCCATTACACATCCTGCCAAGACTGCTTTTCTGAGAGTGTTTTCCCAAAGCTCGGGATTTTTTGTTGCAAGGTCTCGAGAAACTTCTGCTGTTGCGAGGTAGCCCATAAAAGCACCAGCAAAGCTATCTCCTGCGCCCGTTGGATCAGCAACTTTATCAACTAAAAAAGCTGGAGCGAGGAATGTTTCTTTTTGAGTGAAAAGAGC
>JBAXJW010000199.1:0-3049 GCA_037137635.1 bacterium
GATATTTTTTTGAGTAGGTTTTGATAGGATTTAAAGATTTCCGTTTCAGAAGTTTTTGTTTGTACTTCGTAGTGCTCGGGGTGCATAAGAATTCCGCGTTTTTCGGGATCATTGTATCCCAAGGCGAGTGATCCGATTTGAGAAGCTGCATCGAAAAAAGATTTCGCTTCATCGTCAGCTGAAATCAGAAAAGATTTGTTGCTGCGCCTGAGATCGATGATGAAGCCTTTTTTCTCAGGAGAGATGTATTTGTCGGCATAAACTTCTTGGAGGTATTGAGAAGATTGTGGAAGTGTTCCTTCTTTAAAGCCAGTTGCGTGAGGGCGAGGGAACGTTCCCCAGATCTTAATATCTTGAAGATTTTCTTTTGCGATGAGATCCGCAAAAGTTTCGATTTTTTCTAAAAAGTTTTTCCATTTATTTGCAGGCAAGGTCTGTGGAATGCTCATTGATTGAGCTTGGATTTTAATTTCAAAATTACTAAAGAGGGGAGCAAAGACTTCAAGTGTGAGATCTTTGTTTTTCCATTTTGCTTTTCGATCCGCTAGGAGCTGAACCTCAATGGCACTTTCTTGTTGTTTGACCTCAAAAGGAAGGTCTCTGAGTCGGTATCTAAGCGCATGAAATAATATCTTCATCGATGCCATGCTTATAAGTGTATCAAAGGGTCTGAAGGCTGTCCGTATGGGTTGAGAGGGTTATTTCTAAATAAAGATACCTTGACGAAGTTGTTTAAAATTCGTCGGGATACTTAAGCTCTCTAAGTGAGTTGAGATGTATTTTCAGTGAATTATTTTCTTTGGCAGGAGGTTCGTTTATGTGTCGCCAAATTAAGTTGAGCGTTGCTTTATAGCCAAATTCTTCTCTCAGATGAAAAATAAGGTCTTCAATAACAATACCTTTTTTATTATAAAAAAATTCTAAATTCTCTTGGATTGTATATTTATTTAACTTGCTTTCGTTGAATGGTGAATGATCTGTAAATGAATTGCCAAATATTTTTTCGAGCGCAAATATGTATCCAAGGTCGACCCTTTTAGGAGGTTGATTGATACTTCTCCAGACCTTGTTAACGGGTATTTTAAGTCCATTATTATAGAGTTCAAAAGCTAATGTTTCGTAAGTAAAATGTTGTTCCTCAAAGTTCTTTTTAATCCAATTTGTAACGGCTACGTGATCTACAATTTTTTCGTTGATTGAAAGAAGGCTCTTGCATTGTTTTTGGACTCTGGGAGTCGTTGTCTGAGCTGAAAGAGCGAAAATATAAAAATGAGTTGAAAGGAGTATGGTTAACCTTAAGTTTTTTGACACAACGAGTCATTTTAGGTGGGGGAGTGTATTGAGTCAAGGAAATTGGTTGGCCCGCCAGGATTCGAACCTGGGAATGGCAGAATCAAAATCTGCTGACTTACCACTTGTCGACGGGCCAATTGTTGAGAAAGTCGGTTCGGCAAACTGACTTAATGTTCTTTAATAATTAGCAGCAAGGTTCAAAGCCTTCAAGTTAGAGATTCAAAAACAACGTAACTTTTTATGCCATTTATTCCACATTATGTTGGGCAAGGTAGTGTTCAGCGTCTAAAGAGGCTGCGCAGCCACTTCCGGCCGCAGTAATAGCCTGTCTATAACGGTTATCTTGAACGTCTCCGCAGGCAAAAACCCCGGGGATATTAGTAGAAGTCACGTGACCCTTTTCTACACCTGTTAAAATATAGCCTTTAGGATCAAGTTTGAGGCTTTCAGAGAAAAGTTTGGTGTTGGGAGTGTGTCCGATGGCCACAAAAACTCCTTCAAGGGTGAGGTCTTCGGATTTACCGCTGAGGGTGTCTTTCAAACGGATTCCAGTCACGCCGTCTTGGCCCAAAACATCTTCCAAAATCTTATTCGTTTTAAATTCAATTTTGGGATTTTGTTGAGCGCGCTCCACCATGATTTTAGAAGCTTTAAAGGTATCGCGACGGTGAACAAGATAAACTTTAGAAGCATAACGGCTCAAAAAGTTTGCTTCTTCCATAGCGCTATCTCCTCCGCCCACCACGGCAATCACTTTGTCTTTAAAGAAAAATCCATCGCACGTAGCACAGGTGCTGACTCCGCGACCCATCAAGCGACTTTCATTGGCAAGTCCGAGTAAGTTTGCAGAAGCTCCCGTAGAAACAATCACTGTATGGGCATGGTATTCTTTGCTATCAACCCAAACTTTTTTGATCTTTCCTGAGAGGTCAATTTTAGTGACATCGGCCGTGATAAATTCCGTTCCAAAACGCTCAGCTTGAGCGCGCATTTGTGACATGAGTTCGGGGCCCATGACTCCCTTGGGGAAGCCTGGGAAGTTTTCGACTTCGCTTGTGAGCATGAGTTGCCCACCTGCTTGATAACCTTCAATCATAAGAGGCTTTAAGTTTCCGCGAGCGGCATAAACAGCAGCTGTTAAGCCCGCAGGGCCAGATCCAATGATGATAACTTTTTTAATTTCAGATCTAAGTTCAGACATGGAGAGCTAAGATAGAAGCTCTTTGGGTTCTTTTCCAGCCCAGAATTTAAGATTCCAAGCAATACTGCGCTGAGTGCTTTTGAGCCATCCGTTTTGGATATATTTGCGGGGGCTTGTGTAAATACATCCCTTGGCTTTTTGAATTTGATTGCCAGCTTTGCGCCACCTTTTGATGAATTCCGCATCTGCCCCTTCGCTTAAAATTTCGTTGAAAGCTCCGACAGCGTAAAAATCTTTTTTAGAAAGAGTGAGGCATTGTTCAAAGAAAGGAGTGCGGGCAATATCCGCGCGAGCATTTGCGGCCCAAGCACTGACTCCGCAAAGCACAGGAGAGGGATTTGAAAACTGAAGATCAAAATAAAAAAGAACTTTTTCTTTGAGGCCTAAGCGCAATTTTTGGAAATTTAAAATTTCAAAATCAGAATCAAAAAGTAAAAAGCTAAGGTAAGTGCTTGTTGCTTCATGGGCCCCCTTATTCAAGAGGCGGGTAAGTGTTGTGTCGGATGCAGAAATTCTTTTGAAGTTGGGTGGAAATCTTATCTGAAAACTTTGATC
>JBAXJW010000200.1:0-3043 GCA_037137635.1 bacterium
TTCACTCCTTGTGGAAGCCCTGTTAAAATTAGTGGACTTCGGGAGAGTTTTCTTCCAAACGGTAATGCTGTAGTTTTTGCACCTTCAGGAAAGGGGAAGTCTTTCCTGATTTGTAATCTTATATCTTCTCGCCTTGAAGAAACTTCATTGAACGCAATCATCCTCGATAGCGGTTACGGATTTCAAACTTTTACTCAAGCCTACGGTGGAAAAGTTGTTGAGATGTCTTCAGACTCAAAACCTTCCGGCGTAAACGTTTTAAAGCTTTTTGAAAGCTTCGAAAATCCTACTTACAGAGCGGAGCTTTTGTCTGAATTTACTCGGTTTTTGATCGATAAAAAGGGAGAAATTAGCCAAGTAGATCTAGCAAAACTTCGAATGGCTGCTTTGCTTTGTGATTTTTCTGGAGGTCTTGGTGGATGGAAAAAAACTCTCGAAGAAAACGGACTAAAGAACTGGAGTGATCTTTTAGCTCCTTGGATAAAAGGCGGGCTGTACGGAGACCACTTCGACCAAATGAGTAATGACCATTTACTAAGCGAAAGACTCATATACTTCACCGCACCTCCAGTTAATAACAACACAGAAAATCCATTGATGATTCCATATTTTTTCCTAGTGACCTTAATAGTCGCAGCTCGAACTTCCCAAAAAGCAAAATCAAGATCAATTATTGTCTGGGACGAGGTTGGATTCTTAATGCAACACGCTCCAAACGTGGTGTCATCACTTTGGAACTGTATTCGTAAAACAGGCTCAAGTGTTATTTGTTGTGCTCAGCATCCAGCACAGCTAACAAAGTATGGCTCTTGCGGAAAAGACATTCTAGAGAACTCTCCGACTCGTTATCTACTTGGATATTCTGCATGCGAAGAATTTGATCAAATTCTTAGCTTAAGCTCAGCTCAAAAAGAATTTTTGAGAGATAGAAAGCCCGGAGAATACTTTCTTCTTTCTCAAGAAGAAAAAAAATCATTTTTGAATTGCCCACAAAGTCCAATACATTATGCACTTTTCACTACCGAAAAGAGTGAAAGAGAAGAATTTGAAACTCTCTTTAATGAAGATGAAACCGTTCATTTAAGCTCTCAGCACAAGCTCTTAGACACAGCAAAAGCTTGGGCAAAGAGAAATATTTTTAAATTTGGACAAGCTGTTGCGGTTGTTTGTTTATTTATTAGCTCTTTTTCTGGACACTCAATGGGTGCGGGAGCTGGAGAGAGTATCATTTTGAGTCAGATTTTAATGAAAAACATTCAACAAATTCTTTTGCTCACAGATCAACTCAATCTTCAAAAAAGTAGTTTAGAAAATTTTCAAAAAGTATATGAAGGAAATCGGCAACTCTTTAACGACATTAAAAGAAATCTTCAACTTATCAAAAAGGGTGGGCTGAAAGACTGGGAAGGTAAAATAAAAAACCTAGAAGATGTACTCCGAATAATTGATGAAATCGCCGCTCAAAAAGAAGCTCAAAATGGCATGGTTGTGGGAGGTGCTGTTACAATTCAAAGTTCCGTTGAGCTGCAAAAGAAACTCTTTCTTGAATCTGAAGAGCTGAGAGCATTTGCCAAGAGTACTGAAAACCCTGCACTTTACAAAGGAGCGGGGATGCAAGAGCTCACAGCACATATGGCCCTCGGACAGTCACAACTTTTAAAAAGTTTAAATTCAATCGGAGACAGTAACCGGGAAATGCTGAATTTCAAAACCCGTGAAGAGTCAGAGAATTTAGCAAAACAATCAGCATTTGATTCTTTGAATGACGGTCTTTCAAATCTACTTGGATCGGGCTCAAAAACTCAAACTCCTAATCGAGAAGTGAGGCCTTACTAACATGAGCTTTATTACAAATTTAAGAGTTTTTCTAAACGACTATTCGTGGAACTGTTTCAATGAGCTTAAGGGTCTTGGTTTTTCGCTTGTACTTCTTTTTTTTGTCCTAGGAATGATCTTCAATTTGATTGGAAGAAAAGGAAATGGAGAAGAGATTTTCACTCTTTTAAGTCGAGCCGTAATCGTAATTTTCGCTCTAGTTTTCTTTCGGCAAATCATTGAAGGCTTCAAGGATTTAGTTTGGACGATTGAACTACAAATCCACAGCGTCAGTTTTGAATCTCAGGTTGGAAAAATGTTTGATCCGTCCGATAAAACTTTGTCGACTTACTTTTTAAAAATCTTTTTATTAATCGCAAAACTCATCTTCTTTTTACTTCAACTAGCATTCTCATACCTTTGGGTCTTTTGTATTGCGGCCGCTCCGCTATTAATTCCCATGTTTCTTTCACCTTTTTTTGAGACGTATGCACAGAAATGGCTATCTTTTACAGTCGGTCTTTTGCTGGTTCGAATTCCATGGGCACTACTCGCGAAATGTATGTCGGTTTTGTCCGTACAAAAATTTGATGGATTTTTGAATGGTAGCTTTGCAGCAATCACTCTTCCTTTATTTTTGGGAATCCTAGCAGCAGCAGCTAGCGCCTTTGTGTTAACGGGAGGCGGATCGATGATCGGTCCAGGAGTGGCTTTACTTACGGGTATGAAATTGAATGGTTTAAGAATGGCTTCGAAAGGGCAGGCTGCTTTTTCTTTAGGTCAAACTGCTTTTTCAAAAGCTGCGGGAGCTGCTGATAAAATAATTCCGAAAGGAAGTTCAAATACAATGAGCGGCGGGTTAGGTGATAGCGGCTTGTCTCATGGTTCAAAGAGTAATGTTCCATCTCAGAATAATTCATCTCAAGTAGCTGCTGGGAAAAATATAAAACTTAATCCTACATCTGTAGCGGCTTCTATGAATAAACCTTCTTCACAGGTCAGCTCAACTCAAACAGGAACTGTAAAAAACATGTCTCAAAATGGAGTAGGAGCTTCAAAGAGTTCTGTTCCATCTCAGAATAATTCACCTCAAGTAGCTGGTGGGAAAAATATAAAACTTAATCCCGCAGCCGTAGCGGCTTCTATGAATAGATCTCCATCTCAGATGAGTTCAGCTCAAGGAACAACCACGGGAAAAATCATTCCAAAGACTGGGCCAGTAAAAGTT
>JBAXJW010000201.1:0-3032 GCA_037137635.1 bacterium
ATCTTTATTGTGCTCATTCGTCTCTTGGCGATGATGCATGTCCACTTGTGGATAACAAAGAACGGAGGGGGCTAGAGGGTCCGGCGATAATTTAGCCAATCCCGTAGAAAAAATTCTTTTATTACCGACTTTATGAAGAGCTGTTAATATTTTTTCGGCGCGACTGCATTTTTCAAAATAGGCCGTGCCGATCAATGCAAAAAGAGCATGTAGTTTTTTTTCCGGTGAATCAGACGCGATCAATCGATCGGAATACGCATGAGTTAACTGACTGCTGACACTCCCCGGCTGCAGGCAAAGAGCCGCGCTTGTGCCTTTGGCTACATAAAAAACATCCCGAGATATCCCTTGGTTATAACGAGCTTGATGAAGAACTTCGACAACAAGAGTCTTATCGCTTGCATCTAATAACAGGCTTATTACATCTTGCCAATTGCTAGCCGGACAAAGGTGAAGGCGATGACTTGACTCTTCAGCAGTGAAATGAAGAGCAAATGTATCACAAGAATAAAGACTTAAATTTAACCAATTAGTTTCGGTTTTTTTAGAAGGCTTTTGCTGAGAGCTTAAAATCACTTTGAAAGCCGAGAACAAATCATTTCTATGAGATATATCTTTGCTTGTTTTAAAATCGCCGTGAAGCTTTGGACGAGGAAACTCATTCCATCCATTATACTGCTTTTTACGAATAGATCGGTGTGTGCCTACATCACTAAGAGATAATCCTTTTTTTCTTAACTCATCTTCAACAAAACGTACAAAGAGGACCCCTACCGTATCGTCGCCATCCGGCCCTATCTGTTTTAAAATTCGTTCATCGCTAAATAAATACTGTTTTAACCAAAGATGAGCGTTATCAAAGTCTTCTGGCATAATAGAGTAAAGATCATACCCTTCAATTTCTTGTATTTCCTTCATCCAAGGAAAAAGTGTTATCCCTTGTTCTCCATCAAACAGTTGGATGCCCGGATACTTTAAAGAAGTCTCTGTTTCATTTGGCAAATTTACAAATAATAGTTTTTCTACAAAGGATGAAGGAAGAGAGCTTGTTCCCTCGATATAAAGAGTTTGATATCCCGCTATTTCCAGTAAAGTGGCCAGGAGAACACATTGCTCCCATGGAGACCCTTGTTTTTCCAAAAATGTTCTTAAAGGGTTTCTGCGGATACCGGCAGATAAAAAAGTATTGTTCTCTCTCATAAGAAATGGGTCTACCGTCTCAATTTCGTTATAGACATATTGGACAATCGCCATGGGATCGCTTTTCATATCGGTGACAAATTGGACTAATTCACTCGGTGCTTGAAGCTTTTCTACGTTTTGAGAAGCTGCTTCAGCATATGTCATCGTTTGATCATTAGTCATTTGGTCATTATTTGAAAAAATATTAATAGCTGGAAGAGTGGGGTTACATAAAACATCTAGTTGCCAAGGAGGTGGAGGTAAAAAATGAAGATCATATAAAGGCGTCTCATCTAGAAAAAATGAAAAATCAAACTTTGTGTTAGATCCCTTTTGTCCAATTATCAAAAAGGTATTTTGAATTTGGTTGTTCACTATTGTCAAACGGATATCTAGTCCAAATTTTAGCTTTAAAATAGTTTCCGAGACACTATTTAAATGGGAAAAAAGAGAATCTTTATTTGGAATGGCAATCCGCTCTTCATGAACAATATTTCCCTCTGTCGACACCTTGACAATAAGAATTTTTCCATACGTTTCCCCTTCGATAAGGTATCGATAAAATTGTTCTGCATAAACAAGACTCCCCTGCCCATCCAAAGGAGTTGCAATGGAAGAAATTATTTCATTGGATTTGGTTTCATCAGAAAAAATGTTGTAAAAAAAGTCTTGGCGAAATTTTTCTTTTTCTTGAAATGATTCTTGGGGAATTTGTTGAGGCTTACTTAAGCGATTCCCATCGACAATTGTTTCCAAAGCGATGATTTTGCTTTGACAAACCTCCAATTCTTGACAATCAGATTCTATGGTGACGTCGCACAGCTCTTTTAGGATGAGTTCTATTCGTCTATAATTTTCAAGGGAAAGGCGCTCTAAGCTCTTTGTTTCATAACAAGCACTCTCTTCTTGCAAACGAGATATCTCGTCATAGAGCAATTGTTTCTGGATAACTATTTGGTTTGGCCAATCGAGTGCTTCTTTTTGACAATTCAATGCCTTATTTTTTAGCAAATCTAGCATCTCTTTTAGTTGCATCTTATATTTTGGCTCAACTGCCATATTAAAGCAGACGAGGCACTTGGCGCTTGCTTCTTCATAGAGTAAAGCCGCTTCATTTAATCCTTTGACCACTTCCTCTTTATCAGTTAATTTGTAAACGATGGCCTGCTTTTTTAAAGAAGCTTCCCTCTCTTTTGCACTGACGGCCGGATAAAGCCTATCAATTTCTTGGTTCGTCTTTAGTTGCAAAAAGGTTTGATTTAATTTACGATGCTCCTGTTTTTCTAAAGGAAGCTGAATTTTGCAATTTCTTTTTAATTCCCATTGCCACTCCAAATCAGCTTTCTTCAATGCTTTGATTATACTTAAATAAACACCAATTGCCGTTTTACAAGACTCATTGGCATTTGAAATATTGATGAGTTGACTGTTGCTATCTTTTGACTGATTGTATTGCTGAATCCAATATTTTTTACGGGCAAGAGATTTATTGATCTCTTCAATCCCATATTCGCAGTAGCTCCGATTCGGCTTCATGTGTATGAGGTAGGCCTCATATTCTTTGCAATCAGCCTCAAATTGCATTTCTTCCAGTTGTTTTTGACTGTCCTTGCTAATGGAAACTTTTGGATTTAAGAATTCTTTGTTGTGAAAAATTGGCTGAAATTCTGTTTCTGCAAAAATTGGAGATATATATAATATTACAATAAAAAATAGTTTATATAGTTTCATTTTAAAATTAATTCTTTGTAAATTGTTTTAAATGTTATAAAACATAAAACAATTTAAGCCGAGGAAAAAGAATGTTTCAAAGAAAAATTAGAAAATTTGTCACTACAGGGAAAGTATAC
>JBAXJW010000202.1:0-3021 GCA_037137635.1 bacterium
ATTACTTGCTATAGGGCCTTAACTGAAGAATGTAGAGTCCGTCAGAGTTTGCAAGCCATTCAATATCGACCGGAGCACTAAAAGTATAGTCGGGAGAAAAGTGTGATTGAAGAAAACGTCCGCAATAGGCTAACTTTTGAAGAGTTTCTTTTTGTTCTTCACTTAAATCCTCTTGTTCGTTTCCTCTTGCTACTGTTCTGCCGCCACCTTCGACAGTGTTGTAGAGGTATTGATAAGGAGTCTCGCTTCCTTGAACAATTTGAATGGCAGATTTAGCGGAAATATTCATGTAAACATTTCGAAAGTCACTTTTATTTGCGGGGTTACTTGTGACTAAAACTCCACCCATTTTTGAAGGAATTTCTTCTTGAATGATGACTCCCATGTACACATCATCGAGTGAGATCCCCACGTCTTGTCTAAGGCGTACGCTTCGAGGTGAAAGGATAGAGGCCCACACCTGTTTGATGCTTTCAAAAATATTATCAGCAGTCGTAACATGATTGATGCTTTCGTAAATTCCCGCAGCAGAAAATCCATAAAGATCTTCAGCGTTGGATGAGCTTCGAACAACAAAGCTTGAAACTCCGCTTAAGTTCATCATGATTTCGCTATCGATGTAGCTTTTGATATGCTTTGGAAGTCTTGTTTCTAAAATCATGTGTTGCAGATTGATACAGAGGGCATCGATCTGCCGTGCATTCAGCTCGAGCGCCATCTTGAGTTTTCCAATAGCTTGTTGAATTTTGGGAGATGATTCTAGGAATTGTTGTTGAATTGCAAAAGGGATGGCAATCCCTTTTGAAAGGTTTACAGAATTTTTTAAATAATGGTGAGAGAGTTCGTAAATTTTTGAAATCTCTTGAGATGTTATTTTCGCAGGTAATTTATGATTTAAGGCTTTTGCTAGATAACTCAAAAGGTTCGCTCGAGGGGGGCGTTTCACTTGGTAAAAACCAAGGATCCGCTGAGAGCCTTCATTTAAAACATGAAATAATTCCCCTAAGTTTGCCGCTTTTGTTCCGTACTTAAATCGATCTTCGACTCTTAAGTTTTCAAGTGAGGTAATGGGGACATTTGTCACAAGCGGTTCGTCGAGTTTGATCTTTGTTGCTTTCCAGGATGGTTTTAAAAGATCACAAGGTTTATCTGTAGGATGAATTCGAACATGATTGGCGTTGTTATCAACTTGATATTCAACCCAGGAATTTTGCCAAGATTGTTTTGATATTTCTTGAAGAATGCCCAGTTGAATCGCGTTGGGGATTTGCCATCCACTTGCCAAAACATTTGTATGTGAGAGCGGTGTTGTGTGTTCAGCATTGATAATTCCAGAAAGGCGAGGAATGTCATCTGGAACGCGAGGCATGACAATGATGTCGTGCCATTCAAGCGTGCTCTTTTGAAGTTGGTAGTCTTCTGGGTTTTCAAAAGCGCGAATGCGGCCAATGGTTTTTCCTGGATTCAGCGGAATGTAAGTTGCCGAAGCGAAAAGTTCATGGGCATAGATTCGAGGAAGGCGAAGAGAGTCTTCATCCTTGATAAAGTTTTCTTGAAAATGATTTGCGGGTTTGATGTAAAGCGGAAGCGAGGGATCAAGATTTTTTCGAACAATTTTATAAAAATCTTCCAGCATATTGAGGTTCATTGTGTCGACTTCAACAGTTTCAAGAGTGAAGAATTTTTTTTGTGCATGATCTTGAAGAGCGATAATCCCCAAGAAGAAGTGTCGACTTTCAGTTTGGTAAAAACTTTCATTGAACTGGTCTATGTTTTTTTCGAGTTCGTTGAGAGGGATTTTGAGAAGGCAATCTGCAATGTAATTTGCATGAAAAGAATAGGATGCGTGATTTAAATAGTGAACGGTGTTTTGGTTGCGATCAACAACAACTTTTACAAACGGAACTCCTGCTAGATGACCACAGATTTGTTGAAAGGCTTCGGTGCTGAGGGTTTCGTTACAGATATTTTGAACGTACGAGATCGTAGGATTTTCTAAGTCACCTCTCATGTTGCACCCCTCAATGTAGGACTAGCATTCACGTAGAGTTTTGATCAACTTTTGGGCGAACTTAAAAACCCTATAAAAATATTTCAAAAAAGTGCCTCACATTCCTTTCTGAAGTAGATATAAATCAATGAGCTTTGAGCGTTTAAAAGTAAAACTTTATTGTGATGGGGCCTATAAAGAAGAAATTCTTAAATACAATCAGGATCCAGAAATCGCAGGTATGACCACGAATCCTTCTTTGATGAAAAAAGCAGGCATTCATGATTATGTGAGTTTTAGCCAAGAAGTTTTAAAAGTGGTGACGCAAAAACCAATTTCCTTTGAAGTTTTTGCTGACGACATTCCCGAGATGACTCGACAAGCAAAGCTCATCGCGACATGGGGAAAAAATGTTTACGTAAAAATTCCTATCTTGAATACGAAGGGAATTTCCACGGCTTCTTTGATTCAAGAGCTTTCTCACTCTGGAGTGAAGGTGAATGTCACAGCTGTTTTAACGGAAGCGCAAATTCAAGAAGCGTTGATGGTTTTAGCAGGGGGTGCTCCTTCGATTTTGTCGATATTTGCAGGACGCATTGGTGATACTGCTCGTGATCCAAATCCACTTGTGAAAGACGCTGTTGAGGCTGCCAAAAAAAAGGCGCCTACTGTGGAAGTTTTGTGGGCCAGTACGCGTGAAGTTTATAATCTCATTGAGGCAGAAAAGGCTGGTTGCCAAATTATTACTGTCCCCGGAAGCATTTTAGAAAAGTATCGAGATATGCGTACAAAAACTTTGCATGAAGTGAGTTTGGACACAGTCAAAACTTTTAAAAAAGATAGCGATGCTGCAGGTTATTCTCTTTAATTCAGTGTCTTAACCAAAAATTCACAGTCTAAAGCTGATTTTGTTGCGAAAATAAAGAGTGCGCTTTTGCTCTTTAGTTTTATTTTCTTTTTTTTCTCTCAATGGATGTGTGCCTTTTCCGCTCGCTCTTAAGAATGGAAATTGTTTAGTTCAAGATCAAATC
>JBAXJW010000203.1:0-3009 GCA_037137635.1 bacterium
CTTCTGTTTCTTTGAGATCTGTTAAGTAGTGGTTGGTGTGGCCAAGAAAAGCTTTGTTTGAGGTTTTGCCAAAAGATTTGATTTGTTTTCCGGTCACTTCAAAGCCCACTGCTTGCTTTTGATCGCTTAAAAGAAAACTTCTTCCTCCACTGGGAAGATTGTTCTCGATACATTTTTCTGCCGCTTGTAGAGAACCTTCATCAAGGATTTTTCGAATAAGAGCAGGCCATGCAAGCCCAATGCTCATCTCACTTGATCGAAGGTTGTTAATGAAGACGCCTAGTCCGAGGGAGTTAATTCCTGTAAGAGCGAGGCAGCCTGTGAGTGTAAAAATCTCCTGTGTGATTTCTTGGTTCCCAATTTGTTTGTGAATTGTGAGATGAGCAACATAGGGGCTCGCGCTTCCGTGCATGTCCCATGTTTGTCCTGCAATGATTCCATGAGAAGTCTTGAGTGCAAAAGCGCTGCATTCGTTGAGGCTTTCGTTTAATTCAGGATCATTTTGAGCAAAAGAGAAATCTCTCAGGTCTGTGTGATTGTTAAGAATCATCAAATCGTGCTCAGAGATTTTTGCCCCTTCACAAATACCGTTGAATTCTTCCCAGATTTCTCGGTCTTTTTGAAGAACTTCTAGATGCGAAGAGACAAGAGTTTTTATTTTAGAACTTGTCCATCCTTTGAGAGCAGAATTTAAAAGCTCAATTCGAATTTGAGCCAACTCGTGAATCTCTTTGGACCACGTTTTTCCATGCATTAGTCCACGCTCTTTAGCAGAGCCTCTCAGTGTGAGTTGTTTCATCAGGGAAGTTCTCCGAGTCTTTGCATAACGCGGTCTTGGAAAAGACAAAGGCCATGTTCGTCTCCATCCCATGTTGAAATCATCGTGAGGGCTTTATCAACAAAGATAGCTTCTTTGCACGCGACAACAGCGACTTGTGGGGCTGCCCAGAAATATAAAATATCTGGATTAAGAGATGTGCCACTTAAAACAAATTCTTTTTTATCAGCCTTCCAAAAACTTGAAGTGCACTCTTTAAGAACTGTAGGAATGTTTAACTCTTGAAGTTTTTTGATTTTTTGAGAAACAGCGAGTGTGTTGTTCTTCCACTCAAGAGCACAACCTAAAATATTTTCGTTTTGAATTTTTTGAATCCAATTTTCAAACTTCTCGTCGTTCAATCCTTTAAAAAGAGGCCAGTTAAAGTAAGACGTTTCGCCAGAGAGTGTTGCAGAAGAAGCTGTTGAGTTTCCAAAGTGATCACCTTCAAAGCCAAACATGATCTTTCCCTTGGGTCTTGCAAGACGGAAGCACTTGATGGCTTTGTCGAGAGCTTCGCCCGTGCTGGAAGCAAGGTAGACATGCTTGTACGAAGCGGGGAGTAGTTCTTTCAAAATGAGCATGTTGTCGATGTAAGCAGGGCTCACAAAGTTTGCGAGGGATCCCTTGTTGAGCATCGAAGGGTGGCGTGGGTTCCAGATTTTTTCTGCTTTCGAAGAAAGTCGAAGGCTTTGATAATAAGCTTCTCCACCGTCTGAATAAACGTTTGATTCTTGGTTTAGAACTTGTGAGCCAAAACCGTGATTTAAGCGAATCATGGCACTTGCCTCAGGGAAGCGGTTACGGCTACGAATGGCTTTGCCGTTTCGGTGTGTGAGTTCAAGAATTTGTTCTGTTTTGAGTCTGAGTCCAAGTCCTTGATGCAGAAGGCTTTTGTCGACGACCAATTCTATCGAGTAGTAGGTATCTTTGTCGTTTTTCAAGGGATCGTCGCAAACAAGTTTTATCGAATTAAAATCTTTGATCGCAGCACTCGCGCTGATGCCTGTGATTTTTTCTTTGTCTTTTGTTACAAGAACGAGGCCTTTGTTGGCTTCGATACATTTTTCAAAATCTCCGTAGGGAGTTTGGCGAGCGCTTTCGTAGGTTTCTTTTTCAAGTCGCTCAATTTCAGAGCGAATTTTCGTCAATTCTTCTGAACTTTGAATGAATTGCACGTCCCAGCTTTTTAAACGCGAAGCCTGCCACAAGAAATCAAGCCATGTGAATTCACTTGAATATTCGTATGCTTTTACAAGATCTTCGAGTTTAGATTGGGAGAGTTTTTTTAAAGTCCATTCAGCATTACTTGCAAGCTTGACGCAATCACGTTGTTCTTTCAGAAGAGTCGCGAAAACTTTTTGCCACTCAGTGGAAGTAAGTTTTTGAGCCTCTTCTATATTTTTGGGGAAATTCTTCCATGGATTTTCTTTTTGCAGATTTTTAGTTTTGTTAACTTGAAGTCTTCCCTCGGGGCTTAATTTTTCAAGCCATTTATCAAGTGAAGGAATTTCAGGAATAAGTTTGTCGGCAGAAGCTCTTAAGAAACACATGTAAAGTGAAGTAAAGAGCCCGTCGATTTCAATTTTTTTAAAATTTCTGAGTAATCGAAAACGCGCCGTTTTATCTCCTGCGGGATAAAAAAGAATTCCTTCTTCAAAGCGGTAAGAAATTAATTTATTGAGAAGAGTGTCGGAGGGAAGATCGAAAGCAAAGTTTTGAGCCATTCCGCGAATATTTTGTAGTGTTTCTTTCCCCACAAGAGATTGAATCTCGGTGAGGCGTTTTTCTACGTAAGCATAGTCAACAGGCTCATGTACAAAGTGAGACATGGCTTGAAGGTATCCGCGATGAATCGAGACAGAGCTAACTTCATGTTGGAGGGGGCCCTCAAAACGAGTGAGGACTCCTGAGACTTGAGCTTTTTTGGCAAAAGTTATGCAGTCAGGGAAATCTTCTTTGCCGTTTTTGTCTTTGAGGTCGAAGCTTGAGTGCCAGAAAAAAGGTCCACTCAAACCAAAGCCTGTTTGAACTTCATCGAAAATCAAAGGCACGTCGTAAGCGCGCGTGAGCAAGCGAAGCGCATGGTAGAAGCGCTTCGTGCTGTATCTGTCTCCGCCTTCGCACTGTCGGGGCTCAATGATCGTTGCAAGGTATTCTTCTTTTTTAAAAGCTTCATTCAAGAAGAGAAG
>JBAXJW010000204.1:0-2987 GCA_037137635.1 bacterium
CCAGTAAGCATTGTAAAACAACTGATCAAGTGCACGCTTAATGAAAAAGTCGTAAACAGTCATTACAGGCAAATAAGGAACGCCCATAAAATCGGCCATTTTTGCAAAACTTCCCAAACAAGACATGGTGTTTGATTCTGCGATTTCAAAACGTAAGTGCCGTGCTTTTTGCGCTTCAGAAGGAGTAATGTCAGGAGCAGATTTATCTTCCGTTCCTAGGAGTTGATCAAAGTCTTGAGCAACAGGACCAAAAGTTTTGTGATCCATGCTGGCATTTAAATTTGTAGAGGTTCCCACATCCGGAGCCATCGTGATCAAGTGAGATCCTACGACTTTCCATTTTTTTTCTTCCGGAGTTAAAGCTTTTTGATTTTTATTTTCGCTAACTTCAGTAAAATCACCGATTCGATTTAATTTTGCAGTAATTTGACCAAGCACCCATTGAGTATGAGCCATAGGAACAAGTTTTAAATTAATTCCAATTTCTTTAGGCGTACTTTGTTTCCATCCACAAGAATCCAACTGCTGTTCTAGGTTTTCTAAGTTTTTTGCTTTTTGTTGCTCAATCTCGAGCATGCCCTTGAAGAAACTTTCTCCACGTTTTTGGAGATAGCGCGCTTCTTCACTATTTTCCTCAAAGCGTTCAAAAGCAAAAAGGTCGTCGCTTTTAGCGCCCGCATTTTTCAAAAGCCCTTTCACTTCTGCTTCTTCAATCATCATTGAGTGATTTCCTGCTTTTGCAGAACACTCAAGACCCCAACCTTTAATCGTGTGAGCCACGATCAACAAAGGTTTCTCTTCGCTACTACGAGCGTACTGATACGCTTCGAGAATTCCAGGAATGTCGTGTCCTCCAAAATCTTTTAAGAAACGAAGAACATCTTTTTCAGGTAAAGCCGAAAGAATTTTTCCAGCAGCTTTGTCGTAAGCTGAAACAGCATCGACAATCTTTCGAGCATCACTGCTCACAAGAAGCGCTTGCAATTCACCATCTGGAAGTGCAGTTTCAAAAACAGCTTGAAGAGCTTCTCCATTTTTTTCAGCAAATAATTGCTTACGGAAACTTCCGTGTCTTAACTGAAGAACTTCCCATCCATTGGCAGCTGCCATACCCGCGATGCGATCACAGTCTTTGATTCCCAAAGCTTCTTCTGTATGAGTTCGATGACCATCCAAGCTTTGACGATTGTAATCGATGATCCATGTGACATTTGAAAGCCCACGCTCACGCGCCTCGGGCATTGCTTCTAAGAGTGATCCTTCACGAAACTCAGAATCGCCCATCAAGCACCAAAAGTGCGGATTCGTTACAGAATACCTTCCATGCTTTTTAGCCATACGAAAAGCTTCAGCAAGATAAAGAGCGTTCACCGGAGGAATTCCGACGGATCCAGAAGGCAAGAAATTCCAATTATCAGGATCTAAAGAAGAGTGATAACTCTGAAACACAGGCTCGCCTGTATGAGAGTAGTGACGCAAATTTTTCATCGCCAAACGAGCGCGTTCATCACGCATAAGTTCGCCATTGCTTTCACGGAAAAGTCGCAAAAGATAATCACAAGCGTGATTTGTCGGAGAAGCGTGAGGCTTCACTGCTAAAAAGTCTTCTGGTCGGCGCTCCACAAGATGAAGCAATCCCAAAAGATGTAAAGCAGAAGAGCAAGCCGACGGATGTCCTCCGACTTTTGGATCGCTTCGTTCTGCGTCTGGGCGATTATTCGCAATATAAATCATCGACATAGCGTGAGCCTGGGCCCTTAATAAAACCCTATTCAAAAGCTCTGCACTCGGAGTTTCATCGGTTCGTGAATTCTTGGCAGGCTTTTGAATACCCGCAGCTGATTTAACGGATTCCTGTGAGTTTAAAGATTGCGAACGAGAAGACATAAACTATGAATATGAATCAACTTAGGCAGCTGATCTAGCGAAAAAATACCAAGTTCTCGGCTTCTTGCATTTTTTAACCAATTTTAAGCAAAAAACATGGAATATTTTAGAAATTCCTCTTTTCAAAAACCCCTTCTCCGTTATATCCATATTAAGTCCCAGCAATCGAAGTGTTCCCTTCGTCTAGTGGCCTAGGACTCATGGTTTTCATCCATGCAACACGGGTTCGACTCCCGTAGGGAACGCCAAATTCAAATTTTGGCTTTTAAAATATGACATTTAAGAAAAAAGACATTGGTGATGATTACGAAATCGAAATGGATCAAAGCAACAAGAGCCAAGACGGCGACTTTGAGCAACTTTTAAAATCATCTTTTCAAAAAAAAGAAACTCGCCTCAGCGTTGGGGCTAAAATCAAAGCGGAAGTTCTTTCCGTCGGTAAAGAAAACATTATTGTTTCTACAGGAACTCGAACAGACGGCATCGTCGCTCTTCAAGACCTTCTCGATTCAAACGGAAAAAAAGACATAAAAGTCGGAGACATTCTCGAACTTTATGTGACTCAAATGAGAAGCGAATCGATTCTTCTCTCTCCTTACTTTTCTCAATATTCTTCAAAGTCTCGCCAGGGATACAAAAACAAAGCAGCTCCTGACAGCACTGCAGCCGCAAAAACTTCTTTTAGAGATCAGCTAAAAATTGGAACTCAAATCAAAGGAAAAGTGACCCGCATTGAACCTTTTGGTGCTTTCATTGAGCTAGCTCCAGGAACTGAAGGCCTTGCACACGTTTCTGAGCTGAGTTGGACGCGCATTAAAGATCCATCTGAAGTTGTAAAAGTTGGCGATCTTGTGATGGTTCAAGTTTTGAACATCGAACAAGGCGATCGAAAAATGAAGATATCCTTAACTCTTAAGGATGCTTCTAAAAATCCTTGGCAAAACATCCCCAGCCATATTCAAGCTGGAAGAGTGGTTCTTGGAAAAGTGACTCGTTGCGCTCCCTTTGGAGCTTTTGTGGAATTGGCTCCCGGAATGGACGGACTCGTTCCCCTCTCTGAGCTCAGCAGTTCAAAGCGCGTAAACAACGCTGAAGAAGTT
>JBAXJW010000205.1:0-2984 GCA_037137635.1 bacterium
ATTCTAAAGAACTCAAGAAGTTTTATGACGAGAAAAAAGATTTCATTATTCTTGATACTCGAAACGATTATGAAATTGAATTGGGTAAATTCAAAAACGCAGTAGATTTGAATGTGACTTCGTTCAGGCGTTTTATCGCAAAAGTTGATGAGATTCCTGAGGAATGGAAAGCAAAGACCGTTGTCACTTATTGCACGGGCGGAATCCGTTGCGAAAAAGCTGCGCTTTTTATGCAGCAAAGGGGATTTCAGGATGTGCGCCAGCTTCATGGTGGAATTTTGAAATACTTTGAAGATTGTGGAAACGAGCATTACGAGGGAGAGTGTTTTGTTTTTGATAAGCGTATTGGGGTGGATGCCTCTTTGATCGAAACAGATACAACTCAGTGTTATGCGTGTCGTGCGCCTCTTTTGCCTGAAGACGTGAAAAGTCCTTATTACGTTTTGGGGGAATCTTGCCCGAAATGTAAAAAGCTTGAACCTCAAGGCTAAAGTGTTTTTTCAAGAACGATAAAAAAAAGCTCTGTTTTAGGTAGGCCAAACTTTGGATCATTCATGGGGAAGGGGTGGGTTTCTCCAGTTTTTTTGTAGCCCCGTCTTTCGTACCATCCCATGAGCTCTGATCGCAGGTGAATGACGGTCATTACTATTTTTGTACTTTTAAAATAATTTCTTGAATAATCTTCTGCTTCTCTTAAAAGAATTTTACCAAGCCCTTTTGCTTGGAGGGTGGGTTGTACGGTGAGCATCCCCAGGTAGGTTGTTTGATTATCTTTCTGTTCAAGGTGAACGCAGGCGATCATTTCATTTTTTTCGTTTACGTGGGTAAGGATCACAGAGTCTTTTCTCTGAATTAATTCGCTAATGGAATCCTCATCGCTTCTTTGTCCGCCCAACAAGTCAGCTTCTGTTGTCCAACCTGCTTTTGAAGACTCACCTCTATATGCAGAATTTACGAGAGATGATATTTCCTTGGAGTTTTCAATGAAGACAATTTTGTATCTCATTTAGAAAATTTAAAATAATTTAATATAACCTAGAATAGCTTTTGAACTCCCAAAGTCGGTGTCCGGTTGAGCGTTCAATTAGATCGGAAAGTAATAGGCGAAAGTTTTTCAGGTCAAAACTTTTGGGAGTTAAAATTTCATGGGCATGAGGGTGGGTTTCACTTTGCTGTGAGAGGTAATGCTGCATAGTTTTAGGGTGAGTCCCTTTGAATTTTTGAATGCCGTATTGAGCTTTAAAAACTTTATCTGCAGCAATTTTAGATTGATCTTTATCTTGCCATTGCTCTTTAAAGTAATTGACCTTTTCGGCCATGAGTTCTTTAGGTCGCATATGTCCGTAGTGGAGAACTTTTGCTTTTGATTCCAGGGCGGGGAGTTTGATGAGCGTATATTCATGGGCCTTACGAAAGCTTTGAGCGTCTTTGTAGCTTTTTAATCCTGAATCTTTTTTGAAGGCGCGGATTTCTTTGCGATACCATTTTCGATTTTTAACAATCGTGTGCTGATCGCCATAGAAATGGATCCATTGAAAGACAAGGCTTTGAGCTTCAGGATGCTGCTCGAGCTTTAAAAGATCTTGTTGAATGAGTGGGTAGTTTTCTTCGTGCAAGACTTCATCACTTTGAAGATAAAAAACAATGTTGTGCTGGCAGTGGCTAAGGGCAATGTCTGTTTGAACAGCAAGCTCTGCTCCGCCTTTCATGTTTTGCATGTTCCATTTTGTGTCGATGATTTTTAATTCAATTTGAAGGTGCTGTTTGAATTGAGTTTGAAGCTCAAGGAGTTGTTCCCTGGTGCCGTCTTGTGTGTCGTCGAGTGTGACAACGATCTCATTGCAAAGCGGGGCTAGAGATTGAATAGATTCGATAAATGGATATCCAAGTTTTTGGGAATTTCTGCAGATAGTAAATCCGCTAACTTTTGGTGAGATTATGCTTGAGGGGCTATTCATTGGATTAGTTGTTAACTTAAATCACAATTTTTAGGCAGCCAATCTCAATCAAAGGCTTGGATATTGTGATTCCTTGGGCTACAGTCGAGAGCGGTCTTCGGCGTGTGGCGCAGCCTGGTAGCGCATCTGCTTGGGGTGCAGGGGGTCGTGGGTTCAAATCCCGCCACGCCGACCATTTTTCGAAACTCCTAAAATAACGCTCTGAGGTTTGTCTCAAAGATCCAATAATATATCCAAAACTATATTCATTTAAAACTGTTTTAGCTTCAAGGAAATCGACACCATGTTTTTGATATTGATCGCTTCCTTGGCATCATCCTCTTATGTCAGCGAGAACTTTAGAAGGAAGGGGTGCTCCTGTACTTACGAGTTTTTTGGTACACTACATGTAGGGCGATGTGGATGAAAAGTCACAATTCCCATTCAGCTTCTGCACTTGGAAAAGTTGCAGAACGCAAAATCTACCTGATTCGCGATCACAGGGTCATGCTCAGCTTTGACTTGGCCGAGCTCTACTCGGTCGAGCATAAGGTCCTTAACCAATCCGTCAAACGGAACCTAAAACGATTTCCAGCAGACTTTATGTTTCAATTGAGTGACGATGAATTTCAAATCTTGAAGTCACAATTTGTGACTTCAAGTTGGGGAGGCGTTAGAAGAGCCAATCCATATGCTTTCACGGAACAGGGAATAGCCATGCTGTCCAGCATTCTAAATAGCGAACAAGCTATCCAAGTAAATGTCGAGATTATTCGGGCATTTGTGAGATTGCGGCAGATGATATCCAGCCACCGCGACCTTGCCAAAAAACTCGAGGAGCTGGAGAGAAAATACGAAGGGCAGTTCAGAGCGGTTTTTGAGGCCATTAGGCAAATTATGAATCCACCGATGGGGCCTAAAAGAAAAATTGGGATCAAGATAGGCTAAGGTTCCTCGAAAATAACGGCTTCTTATAGGAGTTCTTTCAGCTTTTGGGTTCTTCGACTATTTTCTTGAATTTTACAAACGTGGTAATTTCTAAAACAA
>JBAXJW010000206.1:0-2957 GCA_037137635.1 bacterium
CATTAGTTGAGCAAGAGTGTTTTTTGAAGAAGTCACGCGTTTAAAGTTAGGTGGAAGTCTAAGTTGAAGGCCTTGATCAGAGCCTACGAGAATGACCTCATCGAAAACAGTTTTAAGTGAAAGAACTTTCTCGGTTTTTTCAACAGTCCATTCGTTGTGTGCTTCCAGAGGAATAATGCAACTTAAGCTCATATATAAGAAGTTTTCTCGTTTTTTTGCTAAAAAGGAAGGGTGGCCAGTAATTTATCCGACATATCGCGTACTCTTGTAGCCCCTGGAGAGGGTTTGCTTTCGGTTACAACCGGAAGTGATGATAAAAAAACGATCTCCTCGTATTTTTCAAAGGGTGCTGGTGCCTCCAAAGCCAGCTGGTCGGCCGAAATTAAAAAAGTTCTCAAACATGATTGGGTTTTGTTGGCTTGCCCTAGTGATGCGGGTGGGGGGATTTGTCGAGGAGCTGCTCATGGCCCCTTGGGAATTCGAAGAGCTCTTTATAAAGAGAATCCTCAATTTGCACAGCATGATTTGGGTGATATCCCGTGCATCCCACAACTTTTGCACGATTCGATGAATAACAAAGCTCAGCTGGATCAGAGCTTTGAGGCTTTGTTTCAAAAAAAACGTTCAAAAGGAGCGTCTGTTTCTCCGTTAAATTTACTGGCTGATGTTTTGACTGATCTTTATAAGAATAAAAAGCAGGTTTTTTTATTGGGAGGCGATCACTCAGTCAGTTGGGCGCCTTTTGAAGCTTTTAAAAAAGCAAAATTAAAACAAAACATCGGAGTCCTTCATTTGGATGCTCACACTGACCTGATGGAAGATCGTTTTGGAGTGGAGCATTGTTTTGCTACATGGGCTGCGCATTCGGTGCGAAAAATTTCTGATCCCGCAAACTGGTTTCAGGTGGGAATCAGAGTGAGTCGCAAAAAAAGACAAGAATGGGAAAAGAAATTTGGTCTCCAACAGTATTGGATGAAGGATGTGCAAAGAAAAACTCCCCAGCAGATGGCGGATGTGATTTCTCAGCAATGGGCGCGCAGTAAAGTAGATTCTTTTTATGTCAGTCTTGATATCGATGCGCTTGATCCCAAGTGGGCACCTTCCACGGGTACTGCCGAACAAGGTGGGCTTGATCTGGATTTCGTGAAAACTCTTTTACATGAGCTCTGTGCACGCTTTCCTTTGTTGGGGGGAGACTTGGTTGAGGTTGCTCCTCGTATAGGCTCAAAAGAGGATGCAAAAATCACCTTGCATTCAGCAGTGGAATGTTTGAAAGTTTTACTTCCGTGAGTATATCTCCCATGAGTCCTGAGGAATCTGATTTTTGTTTAGGAGCTGTTGTGTTGCCTGCTACAGATGGCTTGCTTGTGGATTTGGGCTTCGATGTAAAAGAGTTGGGTCCCCTTGCACTCGGTATTGTGGTGGAAGAGGGATCAAAGCGTTCGCATATTCACTTTCCAGAGCTTCGAAGAAGTTTGTGGTTAGATCACCGAGAAATCAAAGACGTGCGCGATGAAATGCAGGTGAATTCAAAGTTTGTCATGATTCAAAAATATTTCGACGCTCCCGATGCTCAAAAGCTTTCTCCTTTTTTTATGAGCAAGCTGGTTCACTTTTTAAAAGCCACACATGTGCTGGGTTATGATCACGGAAAGTTAAGCGATGTGTGGGAAGAGGCTGCGGATCGGTTGAAGGATTATTACTCAGGTGATTCACAAGTGGAAGTCACTCGATTTAGCTTGGGAGTCGAAGAGTATTTGCCGCAAGAATGGGAGAAATTCATATCCAGCCTTGAAGGTAGGATTTTACTCACACGCTTTTTGCCAAGTGGAATGCACAAGTTAGAGCTTTCGATTTATTTCCGCCGCGTATAATTTTCAATTTAGTTTCAGAACGTATGTCACATGATGGTCAACGTAACTTGTGTAGGCGGCAACTTCGCTTTGCCACTTTTCATCACTCCAAGATAAAACTTTTTGAAAAACTGCTTTGAGTTGGGGCAGGAGCTTGAGTCCGTTTTGAGTTTCTTTGTAATAAATAGAAGTACGACGAACCATAAAGTCTTCAAGGGTGAAAACGCTTTGAGTTTTAAGGATGATTTCGACATCTTCTAAATTCATACGTGCTGCTTCTGTGCTGCCAATGAAATCAGCTGAAGCAGAAGGAGCGTAAATATAAGGAAGCGGGCGTTCTTTGGTGAGCGTTTTTTTGAGAACGCTTGTCAGAGGTGTCGACCATTTTCGAGTTTCGCTTACAATTCGGTCTACGCACTCTTCTGCCATTTGACGAAAGGTGGTGAGCTTTCCACCTGCCACGATTAAAAGTCCTGGGTCGATAAAGTTAATGTAATGTTCCCGAGAAACATTCGATTCAGACATGTCTGCTGCGGGAGCCATAAGGGGGCGAAGCCCAGTCCATGTACTGATGACATCACTTCGAGCAAGAGGATGAGCTGGAAAGTAATCAAGAGCTGACTTTAAAAGGTAATCTACTTCTTCACCAGTCATTTGTGTTTGCTCAGGATTGCCTGAGTCATCCAAATCGGTTGTGCCCACAACGGTAAAATCTCCCCAAGGAATTCCAAACAAAACGCGTCCGTCTTTGGGGTGAGTCATGACCACGGCATGTTTAAGGGGGAGCTTTTCTTGGCTCACGACTAAGTGTGAACCGCGAGTTGGGCGCAAAAGTTTTGGGGGAGCTTTTTTAGAGTCACTCACAAGTTTTGTAAGTAGAGCATCTGTCCAGGGGCCTGCAGCAGACACAACGACGCGAGCTCGAATGTTTTTCTTTTCACCGCTTAGTTTGTCTTCGATCTCAATGGAGTGAAATTCTTTAAAAGATTTTGAAGCTTTTTCATTCCAAGAAATCGCCGTGCATTCCGCGCGCGAGAGAGCTTTGGCTCCAAGAGTTTGCGCGTCCAAAATGTTTACGAGAGTCAGGAGAGCATCGTCTGTGGC
>JBAXJW010000207.1:0-2952 GCA_037137635.1 bacterium
GCTCATATTATTGGAGGATGTTGTGGAACAACTCCTGAGTTTATTCGCATCGTAAAAGAAAAAACAAAAGAACTTGCCTCTCTTCGTAAGGATCCAGCAAAACCTTCGCGGGTGCTTGTTTCTAGTCTTTCTTCATATGTCTTGTTAGGCGGAAATCATCCATTTGTTCCTATTGGTGAAAAGATGAATCCATCTGGGAGAAAAAAATTAAGCGAATCGCTCAAGAAAGGCGATCTTGAATTATTGCTTGCAGATGCTGAATCTCAAGTGAAGGCTGGTGGAAAGCTTTTAGACTTGAACGTTGGAGTTCCTCTTGTGGACGAGCCAGCACTTATGAGAACAGCTGTTGTTGCCGTCCAAAATAAGTTTCCTGTCCCCTTGATGATTGATAGCGCAAATACTCACGCTCTTGATACAGGTGGAAGTGTTTATTACGGAAGACCGCTCTTAAACAGCCTCAATGCGGAAGATGAAAAGCTAGAGGAAGCCATTCCTGTCATGAAAAAGCATGGGGCGGCAATTGTGTGCATGTGTACGGGGATCGATGTGCCTGTCGAGGCAAGTGATCGCTTAAAAAATGCTCAGAAAATTACAAAACTTCTTTTTGAAAAACATAATTTCAAAGAAGAGGATATTGTTTTTGATTGCTTAGGGTTGGTAGTTTCAGCAATGCAAGATGGATCCAAGCAATCCTTAAAAACAATTTCTCTTATTAAAGAATATTTTCCCGGTGCAGCCACCACTTTGGGTTTGAGCAACGTGAGTTTTGGTCTTCCAAATAGAACCTTTGTTCATAATGCTTTCTTAGCAAGTGCTGTTCAGCATGGTTTGGATTCAGCAATCATGTCGGTGACGGATCAAATGGGTAAGGCACTGGCGGGTGCTGCCAACATGTGGAGTCCTAAAACTGAAACAGTTCAGGGCTTCATTGAGAATTTCTCTGAAAAAATTGATCTATCTGTGGGCGGAGCTGCTCAAGGGGTAGCTGCTGGAGCTGCAGTAGGTACCCCTAAGGAAAATCCCAATAAAGAGCCGGACTTTTTAGAGAAACTTTCTGATTTAGAGAAAGATGTTTTTCGCTCGATTGTTGAAGGTCAAAAGGATCGAACAGTTAAATGCACTCAACAATTTATTGAAGAACGTTCTTCGGATGCTATGCATTTGTTCTTAGAGGTCATGACGCCCGCTATTCGCCATTTGGGAAATCTTTTTGGGGCTCGAGTGAAGTTTATTCCTCATCTTATAGCTGCAGCCGATGCGATGAAAGCAGGAGTTGCAGTCTTGGAGCCTTTATTGATTAAAGCGCGTGAAGCGAGTGGGGCAGGAGACAATAAAGGGACTATTGTTTTTGCAACCGTAAAAGGTGATATCCACGATATTGGTAAAAACATCTGCGTTTTGATGCTTCGAAACTTTGGATTCAAAGTCATTGATTTGGGTCGAAACGTTGAGTCTGAGTTGATTATCGAAACAGCAATCAAAGAGAAAGCCCAGGTTGTCGCTCTTTCTGCTTTGATGACGACAACGATGATGCAAATGAAAGTTGTGATAGACGCTGTCAAAGAAAGAAAGCTTCCTTTTAAGGTGCTGATTGGTGGTGCTGTTGTGACTCCTGATTTTGCAAAAGAAATTATGGCGGATGGTTTTTCAACAGATGTTGGTACAGTCGTTTCAGAGGTTGAGCGAGTGATTGTATTATTAAAAGAAATGGGAATTGAAAAATGAAAAAATATCCTTGGATCTTGATAGCTTTGGTATTTGTGGCAGCTTTTAGCAGGTTGATTCCACATCCAGATAATTTCACCCCTCTTACAGTGCTTTCTCTTTTGGGTGTTTCTTATTTTAAGAAGGCATCGCAGTCTTTTCTTTTTCCTGTCTTTGCTCTTTTTTTAAGTGATTGCGTATTGGGTTTTTATCCTTATATGTGGGCCGTTTATGCCGCTTTTGTGATGATTTCTTTTGGTGGATTCTTTTTTTTAAAAAAACTTACGTATATTCAAAAAATATTATTTACAATTCCAGCCTCTGTTTTCTTTTTTCTTTTTACAAACACTGCGTTTTTCTTTCAAAGTAACTTATACCCAAGGACAAGTGATGGGTTCGTTGCCTGTTTAGTGGCGGGAATTCCTTTTTTTAGAAACGCCCTTCTGGGTGATTTGTTTTATGGCGTCTTGTTTTTTGGAACCGCAGAGCTTGTTGTGAGAGATAAGTTCATCAAAACTGCATATTCTTCGTGATTTAGATCACGACATTCACTTTCGCTGATCAACTTGATGGACTTCCCAAGAAGAAGAGTCTCGCTTTCTTTCCATTCGAGAGGGTGTTTGCAGATAGATTGAAAGCGTTCTTTTTCAAGACCATGTCTGTTATCACCTACAAAAATTGCTTTTGTAAATTTTCGAGAATCGGGGGCCGTCCAAGTTTTGTACTGATTATGATTATCAATACAATGCACGTTTTCGAGAGTAAGTGGCATGTTCCACAGGAGTTGTGAGGCAAGGCGAAAGTCTGCTGCGAGAAAGAGTGTTTTATCTTTTGTGTTGCCAAGTTTGTTTAATGTTTCTTCTCCCCATTCCTGCCATCCTTTAAAATCCCCTCGAGGAGACATCCTTAAATCGTAGCTTCGATAAAGTTCAACAATGGGTTTAATTGCGTACCCAACAGGAAGAAGGAGGACGGCAAAAACAATAGGAGTCAAAATAAGAAATGTCTTTTGAGAAATTTTTTGAAAGATTGCTATTTCTTTTGGTTTTGCATGTTTGAGTAAAAAGATAGAAAGAGGATAGATAGCAAAGCAGGTCCAATAAACGCGAGTTTCTCCGTTAAGAGCAGACAATCCAAATATACCTAAAAAAGGTGCGGCGTAAGCCAAAAGAAAAAGGTCTTCTTTTTTGAAAGCAAATTTTTTATTTTGAAGGGAGTTTTTTAAATACCGAAAAGCTAAATAACTTA
>JBAXJW010000208.1:0-2934 GCA_037137635.1 bacterium
AAATTACGCAAAAATTACGCAAAAAAAATTACGCAGATTACGCAAAAATTACGCGCGTGTGTGTAATCTGCGTAATTTACATTATTACGCACATCTGCAATTCAATCCGTTACAATATTGCACACAATATCGTACAATACTGGTCGGTTTTGTAACTATTGTTACAAAATGTACAATATTACAATATTGAACAATATCAAACAATACTAAACAATACTATCATATAATATTGTATACAATACTTGCAACAATACCAAGCAATATGTAACAAAATTGTATGATAGTATTGTTTGGTATTGTTTGGTATTGTTACGTATTGTTATATTGTGGATATTGTAACAATAGTTGCAAAACCAACCAGTATTGCATGGTATTGTTGAATATTGTTTGGTTTTGTTACTTGCAAAAATAGCTGACAATATTCAACAAAACCAAACAACATTGATTACAATACTCATTCAGTTTTGTTCGGTTTTGTTACATTTATTGTACGTCTGCCCGGCAGTGCCCGCTCCAGCTGCACATGCGCCTGCGCCGGTGCCTGCGTTGCTTTGCCATTGATGCAGTGGCCTCCCCTGCCATGTGTGGAAGCTGTGGACGCTTCAAATCGTCAGGGTATCCTTTATTTTTCGGAAACCAGCCAGCATCGCTGCCTAAACAGCAGCTTGCATGGCGGAGGCGCTGCCCGCCCCGGGGCCATTGGGGCGGCCTGCAGCGACAGCCAGTGCTGCAGCAGCGGCGGCGGCCTCGCTGCCAATGGCTGCGGGTGGGTCCTCCAACGGGTCGACGAAATTGTCGGTGTTGACTATGTAGGTGCGTGCGAATTCCGAAACTTCCTCGACCGCCCCGAGGAAGAAGTTCGAGGAAGAAGTTCGAGGAAGAAGTTCGTTGCTTGCATGGCGGGTACCTTTGCCAGTGGTGCCAGGCTTCTACCTGAATGAAGAGCTCCGACCTCCACCGTGATCCCTGCACCGGCACGCAGCTTTCAGATGCGCAACCTTCGTGTTGTAGAAAACCTCCTGTGCGAGACTGGCGCAAGTCTTGAAAACCGCTAAGTAAATTATCCAACTGAGGAAGGCGATGAGTTTCTCGCCGAGGACTGACATGCAGCTCTGTGCCAGGAATCTTCTGTGCCAGGCTGCTGCAGTCACCTTGGAAAATGAAGAAATCGTCAGCGATCAGCAGTAACAAATACTCGTAAGGAGATGGTGCTGATATATACATTCTCATATCATGATGTAAATGTGACACCAACCGCAGACGGGCCAGGTTCTAATGAGGACTTGCAGAATCGGTGATTTTGCCCTACTAGTATCAAGGAACAGGATCATGATACTAGGCAGAACATGCATGATCCGGCACACTGGAATGGCTTGTCTCTGTAGGTTTATGCTCAGCTGCCTCAAGCTGCTTCATGTGTCAAGTTGGAGCGAGTACTTCAAGTTTGCTTGCAGCAACAGCGCGACAAAAACACAAATTCAAATTGGTTGTACACAAGTAGTTCACACGTGTCTGTAGTGTGTACAACTGGCCACGGCTAGCCTGAGCCGGGCCAGGACTCCTGCCCAGTCGACCCGGGAATTCGCGAGGGGGGCGCCGTGGCGGATGACTCGAAGGATGAATATGATGACTGGATGGAGAATGATGAGGGAGCCGATTGTCCAGATTTTCATCGCGAGGATCCTGGTAAGCAATATTATGTACAATACTGTGCATTTTTGTGGCATATTGTGTGATATTTTGTTTAATTTTGTTGATATTGTTTGATATTGTTGATGTTTTACAAAATCAATTAATATTGTTGATTATATTGTTTATAACATACAATATCAAACAATATTGTAAACAAAATCAAACAATATTGTGTACAATATTGAACAATATATCAGCAAAATGTAAAAATACCAGGTTTTTTTTGTGTCCTTTTTTGTAACTATTGTTACAATATGCCAATATGCGTGTTTTTTTGTTCATAAATGGTTAGTGTTGTTCATTTTGTGTTCATGAATTGTACATGTTGTTTATTTTGTAACAATAGTTACAAAAACCAGCGCAACAACAAGGAACAGGGCTTAAATTGTTTAGATTTGATTAAAATTGCTGGGTATTAATCGATGTTGTTTAGTGTTGTTTGCAATATTGTAACTGTTCTGTTTTTTCTCAAAATTTTGTGTTGTTTGAAATGCAGACAGTGACATTAATTCTGGAGTGATTTTCGCAGTCCCGTCTCAGAGGCTGACTCAAAACGCCTTCTTGATTCCATCATGGAAAGCGAAGAAGCTCCGTCGGCAAGTGACACAGCGCTTCCATCGCCAGTTCCAATGCAGCATTCTACTGATCGCTTGCACGACTCCAAATTGGTAAATGCAGTGAGCACGACAGAGATCATGATCGCTGATCTCTGTTGTGCTCACTCCGAATTGGCAAATGCAGTGAGCACTGTCGTGATCTGATCTCTGTCGTGCTCTGTCGTGCTCGCTGTTGATGATATTCTCGCAGATCCGCTCACATCTCGACCGTGCGAGACAGCACCAGAGATGCCACTGTGGGACATGACGAGCAACGTAAAGTTCCTGCGCAGGGAACCATTTAAAGTATCTTGCTGTACAGCTGGGTCACTTAGCTTGTGAGTATCTTTGAAGCAGCCTAGGCCTGCCAGACTTGCCAGAAGCAGAGCGCGATATCAATGGTGTCTTAGAGCGCTGTCTTGTGTGCGAAGCGGATGGAGCAGACATATCGACGCTGTGCTGCGCCGGGTAGGCGCTCGGGCCGGCGGCGGCCCGGCGCGCCGCCCAGCCGCGGCACTCCGGAGGCGCCGGCTGGAGGGCTCGCCAAGACACCGATTTATCCCCATCTTCCTCGCTCCCTTCTGAGTTCCTGTAAAGTTCCTGCGCAGGGAACCATTTAAAGTATCTTGCTGTACAGCTGGGTCAC
>JBAXJW010000209.1:0-2902 GCA_037137635.1 bacterium
TAAAACTCAAACAAGAAGCCGCCCTTGCGGGCGTTGCTCCCGATAGACACTTCGATTCATTTGTCCCTCACATCACTCTTTGCAGTCTCCCTAAAGAGCTTCAAGGCGAAAAAGGTCACTCAGACTTTGCACACTTTCTTGCCAATGAAACAGCTCACGGCTTACAAAACAACTCCGTTACTCATGACGTGAAAGTACTCTACAGAGTGATCGACAACAAAAACGAAGCAGAACCTGTCTATCGTGAAACAAAACTTGAAGAACCAGGAACTCTCTAACAGTGAAGTTGTCGCCTCTTGAATTAGAAAAAGTATTTTTAGAAGCTCACGAAATCGCTTTGAAGTTTTTTAAATCAGACACGCTCCAAATCGAAAACAAAGCAGACCTCAGTCCTGTCACACAGGCTGATCACGCTCTCAACGAATACTTTCTCAAAACCCTTACCCAAATCATTCCCGGATCTGCTGTTTTGGGAGAAGAAGGCAGCACAGGCATTCACGACCAAGCGCTTCCGCGATATTGCTGGATCTTAGATCCTATCGATGGCACTAAGGAATTTATTTCAGGTACCGACGAATGGGCTGTGCAACTTTGTCTTTATGAAAAAAACGAAGGCTGTTTGCTTTCGATTTTATCACAACCCACGAGAAACCTTTTTTCTTATGCTCAAAAAGGCAAAGGTGCTTTTACAAAAGACCTCAGCACAGGAAACACCACTCAACTCAAAGCCTCTCAAAAAAGCTCTTCTCTTGAAGCAACTCTATTAGCTTCTAAAAGCCGTAAAGATACCTGGACAGAAAGCATCATTAAAAATCATCCCTTTAAAAATACAAATAGCGTGGGATCCATTGGCCTTAAGGGTTTAGAAATTGCTTCTGGGCGAGCCGACTTTTACATGAACGGAGATCAAAAGTGTGGCGCGTGGGATATATTCCCATGCCTTCCTTTTTTGATCGAAAGCGGAGCCAACTACTGGACCTCGAAAGATCTGAACTGGAAAGAAGAAATCAAAAACAAAAACATTCAGGCTCATTTTGCTTTTGGAACAAAGGGACTCATTCAAAACATGAAAGCTGATCTTGCCAAAAGTGTTTCCTCAATAGCTTAGGAGACAAGCCAGCGATGACTCTCAAAGCTTTTACCCGATCAGGCCTGAGCCCCGAAGATTTCTTTTCCTCACAAAAAAACGATAACTTAAAAACACGAGCTGTTTTTACGATTGGAATTTCTGGCTCTGGAAAATCTCACTGGTCTCGAATTGCTGAAAAAAACGGATGGAACGTTTTGAACTCTGACTCCATTCGCGTTGAATGGCTTAAGAAAGCCCAACTTGAAAACAAAAAAGTCCTCATCAACGGCCAACTCACCCTGCCTGACCCCTTGAATGAAGAGCATGTTTTTTGTCCTGAGCTAAGAGCTCTTGTAATGGATAGCGATTACCTTCTTTCGCTCACCAAGCCCGATCAGGCCGTTGTTTTTGATATCACAAACCTTACGCTCCAAAGAGTGCCCCTCATGCTGAAAACAACGCTCAAAGGCTACGTAGTTGAAGCCCTTGTTTTTGCGCCCAACTCTCTGGAAGTTCATCAAAAAAACGTATCACTTCGAAAAAATGTAAAAAGTGGATTGGGAGTTTCCGAAAAAGTTATCTCGGATCTGTACAATACTTTTCAAGTTTTTTGCACAAATCTTAAAGTGAATCCTCAATCACAAATTATCAGCCAAGAAGAAATCCAAAAACTCTACTCAACAAAATTTGATTTTACATTGATGAGAAACAACTACGCTTCATTTGAAGCTTTTTTATTAAGCCTCAATCCCGAGCAAAAAGCTTTTGTTCAAAAACTCAACGAAAAAGATGTATTTAGCAAAATTGAATACGTCGACGTTCAAGAATTTGCCTAAATCCAGTCACTAAACCCATAGAGATGCATCGCCATACGAAAACAAGCGATACTTTTTAGAAAGTGCATAGCGATAAGCCTCTTGAGAAAGCTTTAGCGATCCCGCAAAGACGCTCACCAAAACAAACAGAGATGATTGCGGTAAATGAAAATTAGTCATCAAAGCAGAAACTTTTTTGAATTCGTAACCTGGACGCACAAACAAACGCGTCTGACCTTGAACGTAATCCACGTTCGAAGAAGCACCTTGTGAAAGAAAGTTTTTCAAATCCAAATCAGCCACTGTTTCTGTAAGTCGACAAGCTGTGGTTCCAATCGCCAAAACTTTTGAAGCTTGCTGAATTTTTTGCGCCTCAGACAAGAGCAACTCATAAGGCTCAAGATGCAATTGCGCGGCACTCAGATCATCTGTGCGCAAAGGCTCAAAAGTTCCCCGGCCCACATGCAAATAAGTATCCGCAGATTGAATTTGCTGAAACTTTAAATTTTCCCAAAGCTCCTCTGTAAAATGCAACGATGCTGTGGGCGCTGCTGAACTCAGCGCGGGCCCTTGGGCCCACACAGGCTGGTAACGCTCACGATCGGCCTCTACGACGTCTCGCTTGATGTAGGGAGGCAGAGGGATGCGGCCAAAACTCTCTATACGAGCAACTGCCTCAAGAGAGGAAAAGGAAACTTCATCGGGACTGCTTACGCACAAAACATCTTCACTTCCTTCGATTTTTAATTGTTCTGGGAATTTTAACTTTGCAACGTTCTTGATGAGCGCCTTCCAAGAAGTGGGAGAAATTCTTTCTGTAAGAACAATTTCGTGCCGACTTCCTGTTTGTCTTTTGGCAAACAAGCGCGCGGGTAAAACTCGCGTACGATTACGAACCCACAAATAATCTTTTAAAAAAGAATTCTGCTCAAGAACGTGCGGGAGATCCGAAAACTTAAGATCCTCAAAACGAGGAAGCCCGCCCTCGGGATGACGCCGAACGAGCAACAATTTGGAT
>JBAXJW010000210.1:0-2897 GCA_037137635.1 bacterium
CTTCTCGAGCACTTATCAGATTTTTTGCAAAATCAAGAACGCAGTTAGGACATTGGTGAGACTCGGCTACAATTTTTATTTTAGGTAAAGCTAGAGTTTTTTTATCAATGTTTTCTTTGCAAGATGAATCAAGTTTGGGACTGTATTCTTTTTGATAAAAAGCATTTCTAATTTCATTGAGTTGCGAATTTGATGATTTGACAAAAGGAGGAGCCTCTAAAAGATCTTCTAGTTCATTCTTCTCTTTTCGAAATTTTTTATCGTAATTTTCAACTTCATTTAAGTAACTTTCTTCAATTGTTTGGGGTCCTTGTTCGCAAGCAGTAAGATAAAAAAGACTAAATAAAGTTGTTAAGGTTTTTACTTTGAAAACTTTAGAATTTAACATTATGCGTTATTTTAGGCTCGGGGTTATGCTCAGTCAAAGAAAATCATTAGAAGGAATAAAGCGGCTTATTTAAGTGATTGTTTTTATTAATAAATTCGCGCTTGTGCTTGAGTGCATTGGTAGATTGCAAAGATTCTCGATCTTTTCTTGAAAAGATTAGATTTTACTCAGCTTGGGACTTACAAGATTTTGGCTTAGATCCTAGACGGTTAAAGATAAAATAAATTCATGAGATTATCTTGTTTATTGTTAGGTTGTTTTTTTTCCTTATGTGTTTTTGCAGGTTCATCTAAAAAAACGTACGGAAATATCAAGGAAGCGCAAGGTAATGCGATTAAAGCCCCACTTTCAATGATGGGAGTAGATGTTGATAGCGGAAATAGCCTAAATGCTTCTTCTAAAGAAAAAAACCATAGCGTCGGGGATGCTGTTGATGGCGAGGCAATGGGCGAAATGTGCTTAAGCCCAGAAACTACTATGGGGGATGCTGGTTCAAGTTTAAGTTTTGAGTTTACTGAACCAAAACCACTTCTTCCTGCGGGAAAAGATGATGTTTATATTCAGAATGGAAGAGTCGTATTTAGGGATTCTCAGCTGGACCCTGAAAAATCTTATTGTAAGTTAATGATAAGTCAAAAAAATATAAGTACATCTATGCAGTTAATTGAATCACCGATAAAAGTTGAAGAAGTAAAAGACAAGATTGAAGATATGCTCCATTTAGAAAAGCCGTTTGTTGGGATTTTTTGCATTTCCTACCCTGAAAGAAAAACCGAAAAAATTAGTGACTTACGAATAAGTGAATTTAAAAAAATAGTTGGCGATGCCATGCGCATTAACTTAAATTGCTCTAAGTTAGGTGCTTCTAAGAGCAATGAGAGCAAAGACGCAGCTAAAAAAATAAAAGATTCTAACTAAAAAATACGCGCTTGTGCTTGAGTGCATTGGTAGATGGCGAAGATCCCAGCTTTTTCTACGTTTTTTAGTATCTATTAAAGTTACACTTGGCACCCACTTTACATTGTTGGGTGCCAAGTGTAACATGTTGTTAAGGTGCTAAAATCTAAGGGAAATAAACTGGATCGACTTCTAAAAGAGCCAAGCTTCACTAGTACAGAAGCTCAGGCTGCTGGAATAAGCAGAACCACGCTGGTCCGTTACCTTAGGGCTGGAAAACTCGAACGAATTGGTTACTGCCTCTATCGAGGCACAAAAGCACCGAAATTTGACGATTTCAGATGGGAGGATCTCTACATTGCAACCTCAAGAGTCAAGGGCGGTATCATTTGTCTAATATCGGCTCTTACGATCTATGAGCTCACCGATGAAATTCCACGACAATTCTGGATTGCTATCAACCACAGGACACGTCATCGGAGCACTGAGAGCATTCGTATTGTGCGCATGAGAAATACAAAACTTGGAAAAACATCGAAAAAATTTGGTACCTTTGAACTCCCAATTTTTGATCGTGAACGATGCATTGTTGATGCCTTTAGATATTCAACAACTGAGATTGCAGTAAAAGCTCTTAAGAAAGCCTTTGCAAAAAGCGGTAAGGAAAAAATTGATCCAGAAAAGCTTCGCAAATATGCAAAAGCTCTTCGAATCAATATAACCCCTTATGTAATGGCAGTGACAACATGAACGAAAAAGCGCTCAAAGATCGACTAAAAGTCATCGCCCAAGAACGAAAAATTGATTTCAATCAATTGTGGCGGCTATTCTTACTTGAGCGATTCTTGTTTCGTCTTTCTAAATCAAAAGTACAAGATCGATTTGTATTTAAGGGAGGATTGCTGCTTTCCTGCTACATTAAGATTGGGCGTGAAACAGTTGATGCTGATTTTCTAGTAAAGAAATTAAAACTACAAACCCAAGAACTCAAAACCGCTATTGAAGAGGTATTATCTGTAAAAGTCGATGATGGAATACTTTTCTCATGGGCAGGCACAGAAAAACTTGAACAGCCGCACATGGAATACCCGGGCATTCGGGTAATCCTAGATGTTCGATTCCACAAAATGAAAGATAAAATCTCGCTAGATATTGGCACAGGCGACCCAGTCGAAGAAATCGAGAACACGATTGAGCCAGTACTTTACAAAGGCAAACCACTTTTCTCCGGAGAAATAACGCTTCTTTGCTACCCAATTGAAAGCATTTGTTCTGAAAAGCTAGAAAGTATTTTCTCTAAAGGTGCCCAAAACAGCCGCATGAAAGATTACCATGATGTTCTATTGATCTTTCGAGATGCTAAGATTCTTGATTCCAAAAAACTTAAAAAGAGCATCGAAAAAACTTTTGAATTTCGGGCAACGGTCTTCAATCCACCCATATCGTTTGATGATGCGGGTATCGAGCTCCTTAACAAGCAATGGACAAGTCACCTAAGAAACGTGAAGAAGTTTAAAGACGAACTCAAACTCCCAGATAACATCAAAGACGTTTTGAGCGAAATCAACACATGGCTCTTAAATAAACATTCTGATTAATAAATTCGCGCTTG
>JBAXJW010000211.1:0-2836 GCA_037137635.1 bacterium
CTATTGAGCGAGGTAAAAACTCCTTTTATTTTTGTCGATTTTCACGCAGAAGCTTCTTCAGAAAAAGTTGCGATGGGTTGGCATCTTGATGGTCGCGTCAGCGCGATCGTAGGCACACATACTCACGTTCAAACAGCCGATGAGCGCATTCTTCCCAAAGGAACAGCAGCCATTACAGACGTGGGTATGACAGGGCCTTATGACTCAGTCATTGGAGTTCAAAAACAAATCATTCTCGATCGTTACATTTACAGGAAGCATCAAAAGTTTGAACCTGCTGAACACGATCCCTTTCTTTGTGGAGTCGTCATAGATTTGGACGACAACAATGGAAAAGCTACAAAAATAGAACGATTACGCATTCCGCGCTTCCCTTCCGCATGAAATGCGACTGAAAATAAGATAAAATTTTAGAGGACATCTTTTTATGACAATTCAAGAATTAGACAAGCAAAGTGAAGAACAAGCCCTCAAACAATTAGAAGTGATCAAGAGAGGCTCGCTCGAAATTATTCCCGAAGCCGAATTGCTTGCAAAACTTAAAAGCTCTATTCGTAATTCTAAACCTTTACGTATCAAATTAGGAGTGGATCCCTCCACCGCAGATTTGCATTTAGGTCACACTGTCATTCTCGAAAAACTTCGCACCTTTCAAGATCTTGGTCACCAAGTTCTTTTTTTGATTGGAGATTTCACAGCACAAATTGGAGATCCAACGGGTCGATCTGAAACCCGAAAGAACCTCACACGCGAAGAGGTTTTAAAAAATGCAAAAACTTATTCTGATCAAGTGTTAAAAATTCTGAATCCCTCCAAAACTCAAATTGTTTTCAATTCTCAGTGGACAGACAACTTAAAGATCCAAGACGTTCTTAAATTAACAAGCATGATGACTGTTGCTCGTATGCTTGAACGAGATGATTTTCAAAAGCGATACAAAGAAGGTCACGCGATCGCACTTCACGAATTTCTTTACCCTATCATGCAAGCTTTTGATTCGGTTCAACTTCGTGCAGACGTAGAATTGGGTGGAAGTGATCAAAAATTCAACGTACTTTTAGGACGTGAATACCAAAAAGCTTATGGTCAAGAGCCACAAGTTGCTGTCTTTATGCCCTTACTCGAAGGAACCGATGGTGCTCAAAAGATGAGTAAGTCTTTAAACAACTACATAGGCCTCAACGAAAAACCGGAAGAAATTTTTGGCAAAATCATGAGCATCAGCGACAAGTTGATGTATCGTTACTACGAACTTCTTACGGGTGAAGACTTAAAAATGATCAAAGAACTTCATCCCCGTGAATCCAAAGCACGTCTAGGTGGAATTTTAGTCGATCGTTTTTATGATTCGGATACAGCAAAAGACGTGGCAGAAAAATTTGATGCTGTTTTTTCTCGTAAGCTTGTTCCCGATAACATTCCCGAAGTGATCATCAATTCAAAACAAATTCCTCTTACAAAACTTCTCGCAGAACAAAATCTTGCAACTTCACTCTCTGAAGCTCGTCGATTAATTGTTCAAGGTGGAGTGCAAGTGGATGGTGAAAAAATTATCGACACCGCATTTGTGGTTGAAGGAAAAAAAGAGATCACCATTAAAGCTGGCAAAAGAAAATTTTTAAAAGTTTCTTTTAAACAAAGTTAATCCGCACATTGAGACAAATGACTACTCAGTGTAGTGTTTGACGCGATGCTGATTCTGAAAAGACTGAACATTAAATCAACAATCAATTTGTTATTAATTTCCTTATCTTTCAAAACTTTCGCTCAAGGCCCCCTCCCTCTTACAACTCAACCAATCCCTAAAAGAACCAATCTAGAAAAAAAATCCGAATGGAAAGTTATTCCTGAATTTAAAAGTTTAGAATTCTCAAAAGATCGATCTCAACATAACATTCGAACTCTGAGTGATTTCTCAATCGATTCAAACAACATCAATCAAGAAGTGATTAAAACTTCGACATCTCGAAACGCAGAAGTTTTTCATATTCCCTTTCGAGTAAATCTTATTGATCACAAAAAGAATCAAGAAGGCCAAGCAAATGCGACGATTTACCCCCTTCAAGGAATTCTCACTTGGAAAGCCGACATGAATGGCCAAGCTATAATACAAATCCTCAGTATCGTGAACGATGTAAAAACGGATTACGAACACTTCCTCTCGCTCAAAGATGAGGTTCCCTTTCAATTAAAACAAATCCTGGAAACTCAATCAGAGATCATTAATTCCATTATGAGCAAAACTAAAAAAAGCCCGTCCGTTACACCCTAAACTATTGACTTAGCGCGTTACAATTGTTAATGTGCCCCATGCTTAAAAACAAGCCTCTTATTAATATCTTTAAAAGTTACCTTATTTACTCTCTTCTCCTCACACAAACACCTCTCCTACAAGCTGCAAGCTCAATAAACGCAGCCCCTTTAACAATTGAAGTCTTTGCGAAAAATATGGGAATCAAACGCTTCAGCGACAATGAGCCACATGCCCTCACAAGAATTGAAGATAAAAGCATTCCAGAAGGTTTCAAATACATTCTTCAAACATCTCTGATCATCAAAGCGGCTCAAAATTTTCATCTTGATAATTCACTCATCATTACAAACGGTCACTCTCTTTTAATTGAAGCCAACGACACAATTTCTGCAAAAGGAGCTGTCATTAAAAGCTTCGAAGAAAAAGCTGTCACTACCATCGCTCCACAAAAACCTAAGGACCCAGAAAAAGCAGGACAAGATGGCCTTCCTGGTGTCAAAGGTGCAGACGGAAAATCTGCAAACTTGGTTCATTTAAAAGCAACTCATATGGAAGGAATCCTCACCATACTTAGCAACAGAC
>JBAXJW010000212.1:0-2832 GCA_037137635.1 bacterium
AAAGTAGAACTCTCTTTGATATCGAAATGATGCAGGAGGTGGGGCATTGTCCTGGAATTGAGAACTATTCAAGACATTTAACAGGTCGAGGCGCTGGGCAAGCCCCTCCTACTTTGTATGATTATTATCCAGATGATTTTTTACTCGTTGCCGATGAGAGTCACGTGACGATTCCCCAAATCGGGGGAATGTATAGGGGGGACTTGGCTCGAAAGTCAGTATTGGTCGAGCATGGATTTCGTCTGCCGAGTGCTCTTGATAATCGACCCTTGAAGTTTGAGGAGTTTGAGGCAAAAGTGAATCAAGTAGTCTACGTAAGCGCAACTCCCTCTGAATACGAGTTAGAAAAAGCAAAAGGAAAAATTACAGAACAAATTATTCGGCCTACTGGGTTGCTGGATCCAACAATGGAGATTCGACCTGTTAAGAATCAAGTTCAAGACCTTTTTGGTCTTGCTAAAGATCGTATTCAAAAAGATGAAAGAATCCTTGTAACCACGTTAACAAAAAGAATGGCTGAGGATCTGACAGATTATCTCAGAAAGAATTCTATTCGAGTTCGTTACTTACACTCCGATGTGGAGACTCTAGAGCGCATTGAAATTCTAAGAGATCTAAGAGAGGGCAAGTTTGATGTGCTTGTTGGGATTAACTTACTTCGAGAAGGGTTGGATTTACCGGAGGTTTCTTTGGTTGCGATATTAGATGCAGATAAGGAAGGCTTTCTCCGCTCTAAAACCTCACTTATTCAAACGTGTGGTCGAGCGGCTCGTAACGTCAATGGTCATGTCGTGTTTTTTGCGGATAAAATTACAAAAAGTCTTCATGCGACGATTGATGAGTGTACTCGTAGGCGTAAAATCCAAGAAGAATATAATCAAGAGCATGGTATTGTGCCGCGAACAGTTCGAAAAAACATCCAAAATCATCAAGTTACAGATCGACTAGACGAGCATGATTATCTAGAACTTGGACAAGTTTCAAGGGAGCTTGAAGAGCTTCATGTGGCACCTGATAAGGTTCAAGATGAAATCCAAAGAATTGACCTTGAAATGAAAGAGGCTGCTCGTAAACTAAATTTTGAACTTGCGGCGGAGCTTAGAGATAAGCTCATGAAATTGAAAGAGGTTGATTTGAAATGGAATCTCAAGAAGTAAAGAACGAAATAAAAACTGAAAACAATCCACTCAAAGGAGTTTTTTTTAAAAATAGAATTCTCACAGCAGGACCCACGCCCGTTCCTGATTACGTATTGAGTGCAATGTCCTCAGGCGTCCACTATCATCGGGGCGCTGAATTTGGCGCAATCATGCAACAGTGTCGTGAAAAGTTAAAAAAACTTTTTGGAACACAGGAAGAAGTTTTAATTTTTTCTGGAACGGGAACCCTTGCTATGGAAGGAGCTGTTCAAAACTTTTTTAACCCAGATGAGGAAGTGGTTTGCGTGAACGCAGGAAAGTTTGGTGAGCGTTGGATGCAGCAAGCGAAAGTTTATGGGCTTGATGCAAAGGAAATTTTTATAGAAAGAGGCCGTGCTCTTGATATTGCAGCCCTTGAATCGCAATTATCTTCTAAAACAAAAGGAGTTTTAGTCCATTCAAGTGAAACTTCTACGGGGGCTCGTCATTCTATTAAACAAATCGCAAAACTTATAAAAGAAAAAGCACCCGATGCTCTTTTGTGTGTGGATGGAGTGACTTCTGTTGGAGTGTTTGGAACTCCTATGGATGCTTGGGAAATTGATGTTTTGGTCTCAGGATCTCAAAAAGCGCTCATGCTTCCTCCTGGCCTGTCTCTAGGTGCGGCCAGTAAAAAAGCTTGGGCTAAGTGTGAGAGTGTTAAAAATACTCGTTATTACAATGATTGGAGAAAAACAAAAAAGACTGCTCTTGAAAATACGGGTCCTTTTACTTCGCCTGTGACTCTTATTGCGGGATTACTCTCAGTCCTCAATGCATTTGAAGAAATGGGCTATGAGCGTCTTTACGAAAAAAGCTGGCGGCTGATGAAGGCAACTCGAGAGGCTTGTAAAGCAATGGGATTGCAGTTGCTTGTGAAGCGAGATGAGGATGCTTCTCCTGCGTGTACTTCTGTTTTGACAGAGGGGCTTATTGATACAAAAGCTTTTAAAAAGTTGGGACTTACGATTAGTGGCGGCCAAGATGAGCTCAAGGGAAAAATAATTCGTTTGGGGCATATTGGTTATATGGATGGTTGGGATGTTTTGAGTCAGATCATTGCGCTCTCAAAAGCTTTTTCTGAAAAAGGAAAAAGTGTAAATTTAAGTGCGGGATTAACTAAGTTCTGGGAAGTTCTTGAAAATCCTGCTGATCAAACTCCTGAAGATATGAGGATCTAGTTTAAATGTCTCAAAAGTATAAAGTTCTTGCGACAGATGGTTTCGATAAAAAGGCTCAAGAGTTTTTAGCTTCTGATTCTCGCTTTGAGGTAGTTGTGCGTAAAGAAACTTCAGCTTCTGAGTTACTTGAAGTTGCTCGTGATGTTGATTTTTTAATTATACGTTCTGCCACCAAATTGGGAGCTAAGGAATTTGAGTCTTTAACTCAATTAAAAGGTGTTGTGAGAGCAGGTGTCGGTATTGATAATGTTGATTTGAATGCTGCTCAGAAGTTTGGAGTCTATGTTTGGAATGCTCCGACTGGAAACTTTTTAGCAACTGCTGAACATGCAATTGCGCTTATTGTGAGTCTTTTGAGAGCCATTCCTCTTGCTCATTCCATGGGACTTGAGGGGAAATGGGGCAAGAAAGAAATTTCATCTATGGGGCGACAAATAGCCGGAACTCGTTTGGGTTTGTTTGGAGCTGGGAAT
>JBAXJW010000213.1:0-2800 GCA_037137635.1 bacterium
GAGCGCTTGTTCTCCACCTTCCTTGCCTGTAGCTTTTATTTCTCCGTGCCCATCAAGGAAACAAAGCATTTTTTTGCGGCCCTTGATCGCTTGCACGATCGCATTAGTGATTTGTTCTTCCGCTCTTCCAGTGCTGAAGTTGTCGATGCGGCTTTCGCGACCTGAACTTGCTTTTGCGATGATCACATCTTTGCGTGTGATCTTAGCCTGAATGGCTTCAA
The DNA here is from genome assembly GCA_037137635.1 of bacterium. Taxonomy (GTDB): domain Bacteria; phylum Bdellovibrionota; class UBA2428; order UBA2428; family UBA2428; genus CANIGN01. The sequence continues at coordinate 222 of JBAXJW010000213.1, forward strand.
CTCTTTCTGAGTTTGGATTTCTTATTTTAAGATTTAACTTTCCTTTAGCGTGTTCTTTGTAGCTTTCAAGAAAGCTACTCATGTCTGTTGATCCTGACATTTCTTTGATGTTCATCGTCCATACTTCTAAAGTGATGTCTTCTTTTAAGTTTTGAAGAATCTTAATTGTTTGATCACTTAATGAGTGAAGTTGATTGCGAGTCACGTCCCATTTTTTGTTTTTTTGAACAGATGTCCAATTGAGAACGCTTAAGATTCCCACAAGGGCAATTGTTGAAATGATTGTGCTGAGTCCCCATTGGCTGGAACGTTTTTTAAACCATGAGACAACCCATTCGATACTAAAGATAATCCACAGAACAAGGCCCACACCTAAAAGGGTTACGCATGAAAGTGGAACCCAGGAAAGTTCCCAAACTCCAGGAACAAAGTGATAAAGAATAACGATTGCAAAAAGTGCAAAAAGAAAAAGCTTAAGTCCTAATTTACCTAACATGATCAGCTCCTCCACGAATAAGATTCAACAGATTTTTGAGTTAAGAAAAGACCGAGGAAAATTCCTGAAGCAAAAAACACAAGCGTTTTGAGATCGATTGTTCCTTGCATCATGCCTGTGAATTGTTCCATGACAGCCATATGAGAAAGAATGGGTTTTAGAATGCCTTCGGTGCTTTGCGCCGCAAAACTTACCAGCCAAAATCCAAAAAGATTTGCAAAGGTAAGCATCACCGCTGTGAGAGCGGAATTTGCAACACTTGACCAAAAGAGTCCGACTGAGATGTAGAGCGAACTAATAAGAATGAGTCCCAAGTACGTTGAAGCGACAACTCCAGGGTCAGGTCCAAAGCGCCACCCTCCATGACTGTAGAGAGTTAAGAAGGCAGGGAATACAAGGGTTACCGCAAGCATGAGGCCCACAACTGAGAGAGCAGAGAAGAATTTTCCCAAAACAATTTCAAGGGTACGAATGGGAGAGGTTAATAAAAGAACAAGCGTATTTTTTTTCAATTCATCCGTAAAAAGTCCCATCGTAAAAAAGGGAATAACAAAAAGAAGAAGTGTGTTGACGTTGCCATACAGTGCTTCCCCAAAGCGATCAATTGTTATGGATTCGCCACCCATCATAGCTTGTTGGCGTTCATAGAAAAGATAAGCCTTTAAGAAAAGAAGAAACATGATTCCTACAACAAAAGAAAATGCTCCGATAAAAACGTAAGCCATTGGAGTGTAGAAGTAACTTTTTAAATCTTTTTTCCAAATTTTTAATATATTTCCAAAATTCATAAATTCCTCCTCACGCGTTTCCTGATTGAGTGGATTGAACAAGATTTGAAACATCTTGAGAAACGATTCTCAAATAAGCTTGTTCCAAAGATTCTCCAGATCCACGAGTGAGACTTTCAACGGAACCATCAACCAAGATTGTTCCCATGTTGATGAGAAGAACTCGGCTACAAGTCATCACAACTTCGGGGAGAATATGAGTTGATAAAATCACGGTATGTGAATTCGCAAGACTTCGAATTAAGTTTCTAATTTCAACAATCTGTACAGGATCAAGACCGACGGTTGGTTCATCGAGGATGACGACTTCAGGATTGTGAACGAGTGCTTGTGCAATTCCTACGCGTTGTTGGTATCCCTTGGAGAGGGTTCCGATGATTTGTCCTGCACGACTTTTAAGCCCACAGCGTTCGATGATGTAATCAAGGCGCTCAGGGCGTTCCTCACGTGGAACTTGTTTGAGCGAAGCAACGTAATCGAGATATTCTCGAACGCGAAGTTCTGGATAAACGGGTGGATGTTCTGGAAGGTATCCAACCTTTCCTTTTACCTCGAGAGCTTCATCGACAATGTCATGGCCTGCAACTGTGACTTCCCCACTTGTTGCGGGCATAAAGCCGCTTAGTATTTTCATGGTTGTCGATTTTCCAGCTCCGTTTGGTCCGAGCAATCCTACAATTTCGCCTTTATTGACTTTAAAAGAGATTTCGCGAAGAGCTTGGTGGGAACCGTATTTTTTTACAAGTTTATTGACTTCAATCATAGCAACTGAGCCTCCCAGTCCAAGAGCTATGCCAAAAAAGCTAAGCTATGGACTTATTTCGTTATTTCCTTAGTAAGAAGCATAAGTCTGTAACTTTTGAAGTCAAGACCGCAGGGATTAATTCGTAAGGGGCTTGGTTTTGTGTTGAAAATTGGTGAGTCGGCACGGGCTCGAACCGTGGACCCTCTCCTTAAAAGGGAGATGCTCTACCGACTGAGCTACCGACTCATCCAGGGAACACTCATGAAATAGGACTAAGTGAGCGGTGAAGCAAGGCTAAAGCTGTACTTTTTTTTATTTTTATAAAAATTTTCACAAAAACACTCGATCAGCACTTTGACGCTTCCTTGATCTAGAGCAATTCGCTCCTAGTGTATTCTGTTTTTAGATATGTTTTTCGCTCGTTCATCCTTTAAATTTTTAGGAATTCTTATTTTTTTTTCTTCTTCGCTTTTACATGCCCGATATGGATTGGGACTTTGGGCTGTTGGTGGAGCGGATGTGGGGGGGGCTTTTTTAAGCTCTAATGTTG
>JBAXJW010000214.1:0-2795 GCA_037137635.1 bacterium
CAACTGAATATTTCTTTGAGGGAACTTTCGGCGTTATTGCGCAAAAAGCTTCCTTTTGTATGAATTGGTTGTCATCCGAAAAATCGCAAGAAGAATTCTTAAAGAAAATCGCTCCTGCTCGAACATTTGGATTTTTACACGAAGTCGAAGCTCTTCGCGCGAGAGGCCTTGCGCTTGGGGGAAACCTCGACAACGCTCTCATCATTGATGGAAATGGTTTTGTAAATCCAGAAGGCGAGCGCATTGAAAATGAACTTGCCTCTCACAAGATTTTAGATGCTATTGGTGACTTCTCTCTTGCTGGAAAACCAATTTTAGGAAAAATCTCCCTCAAAAGCGCGGGACATGCGCTTCACCTTCGCGCGCTTCAATTAGCCTTTGAAAACAACTGCTTGCAGCCAGGATATCTATTGCCCGACGGTAGAGTCATTGCTCAGAGTGAAGTTTAGCCCCTCAAATTCACATAGAACTCTCAAGCAGGTCGCGCTACGATCCTACCCTAGAGGATCATTGATTGTTTTTGCCCAACCTTCGTCTTGAGAAACTTAAAAGACGTCGAGAAAAGCGTGCTGCTTTATTTATTTTCATTTTATTGATTCTCTCCATTCTCATACACGCGCTCTTTGTTCAAAAAAGCGAAAGCCGCAAACTCGTTGATAGCCTTACATACTTAAGTGTTATTTATTTTTATATTTTAATTGGGGCACTCTTAGTCGTACTGGTCGCTCGCAATTTAATCAAAGCCTACATTGAGCGCAAAACAGGACAACTCGGAGCACACCTCAAGTGGAAGATTGTCGTGTCTCTTGTCACGTTTTCGATTATTCCTTCTCTTGTCTTTTTTGTAGGCGCCACGTCTCTCATTCGCTCGGGATTTGAACAATATTTTGGAGAGCGTGTTGCAGGAGCCCTAGAAGACTCTGAATCAATTGTGGGCACTCACTATGACCGAATCAATCGGGACCTGGATTTAATGGCCACACAAATTGCGCGACTTTTAAACGAAGAAAGTCACAAAAAAAACTTTCATTACCCACGCGATCTCTTCAAAGCGCTTCCTCTTGCTCGTCTTGAAATTTATCAATCTCGAGATAAAAAGCCGGAAGTCTTTACTCACTTTGAAAAAATCGCCCCCACTTCAATCGAACTTATCGATCGTGCCTTCAAAGGCGAAAGTTTTCGGACAACAACTCGAGACGAAGAAGGCGATCTCGTCCAACGATTGCAGCCCTTTTCAACCGCAAAGGGAATCAACGTACTTGTCCTAAGCCAACGCGTTCCGCTTGCACTTTTTACTCGAATGCAAGAACTCAAATCAGCCCTCGTTGTTTATCAAGAGACGCGAACTATAAAGAACTCTCTCAAAACTCAATACTCGATTGTTCTTCTTGTTTTATTTGTTCTCGTTCTTTTTGTTGTCACGTGGTTTGGAATTTATATCACTCGAGAAATCACCGACCCCGTTCTTGAACTTCTGCAGGCTACAAATGCTTTTCGATCTGGACAGTGGGATTTTCGAATTAAAAATACCGGACAAGTCACCCTCACTCGGGGCATGAGTGCTGACCTAGAGATCCTCAAATCTGCTTTCAACTTGATGGCAGAGGAAGTCGGCTCAAGAGGAAAAAAACTAGAAGAAGTTGTGCATGACCTCGAAGGACGTGAGCGCTATCTAGAAACCCTTGTTTCAAGTATCAGAAGAGGCGTCGTTGTGACGAATTCCGAAGGACGCATCCAACGCATCAACCGTGAAGCTATTGAACTCGTAAGCCCAGATGACACTCAAATCACTCCTGATTTTTGTCGCGAAAAACTTTGTACCGACTTATTCAAAATAAACCCTAAAGAACGCCTTGAAGATTTTCTACGCGCAATCAAAATCAAACGAGGTGAACATCTCGACCAGGTCTTTGAAGTTCAGCGAGATTCTACCCGCGATCTTCCTCCACTTTCACTTCGCGCCTCAGGCGTTTTGCTTTTAGATAGCGATCAAAAAGATTTAGGTATCCTTTTAATTCTCGAAGATATTTCCGAATCGACTCGTATGGAGCGACTCGCGGCTTGGCAAGGAGTTGCAAGACGAGTTGCTCACGAAATCAAAAATCCACTTACTCCTATACAAATCAGCGCAGATCGAATTTCTCGAAAAATTTCTCACTACCCCGAAGACAATCCCGATCTTCCGCTTTTTAAAGAATGTCTCGCGCAAATTCAAAAACAAGTTCGCGTTATTCGTGATCTTGTAAAAGAGTTTGGGCAATTCGCGAAAGTTCCCGAACCTCGATTTCAAAAAGTGCAACTCGCCCCTCTTTTTGAAGGATTTTTAAAAGACTATCGCTTTACTCATCCCGAAGTAGAATTCTCTCTTGAATGCAAAACAGACGACACACTCAAGGGCGACCCTGAACTGTTAAGAATTCTTTTCGTAAACGTCGTCGACAACGCTCTTCACAGTCTTCAAAACAAACGAAACCAAAACCCCAACTTTAGTGGAAGACTTGAAATATTTATTAATGAAGGCCCCTCAATCAATCGCCTTCACCTGATTTTCCAAGACAACGGGCCGGGTATTGATCCTGAGCTTAAAGATAAAATCTTTGATCCTTATATTTCCTCTAAATCCTCTGGGATGGGACTAGGCCTTGCCATCGTTCACCGAATTGCAGAAGAGCACTCAGGAAGCGTTATCTGCGAAGAAGCCGCTGGAGCTCGCTTTATCTTTGATTTGCCACGTTGGAGCTAGAACAGCTTCTAGATCCCTTTCAATTCTTGAGATAGTATCGAATGCGTGTCAC
>JBAXJW010000215.1:0-2792 GCA_037137635.1 bacterium
TCTTCTTTTCACCTTATTCCTCAAGAAAGTGATGATAAAACTCTTCACCCGTATTTGATTCACACAGGCGACATTCCTTATGAAGGAAATGCGCTCTCTGGGCGACACTGTTTGATGTGGGGACCTTCTACGAAAATTGGAGTCATCAAGGTTAAAGAAAGCTTTCCTCAAAACAAATTTTTTCGAAATGGTGAGGGCCATGAGATTTTCTTCGTTCAAGAAGGAGAAGGGGTGCTTTCATCTGAATATGGCGAGTTACCATTTCGAAAAAATCATTATGTGATTGTCCCTAAGGGAACGACTTATCGGATTGATTTAAAAAGCGAAAAGCTTTGGTTGTTGACTGTTGAATCTAAGTTTTTAATTGAGTGGCCGCCTCACTATATGAACACAAGTGGTCAGGCTTTGATGGTTGCGCCTATTGTTGAAACAGAAGTGTCTTTGCCAGAGTTGACAGCACCTGTAGATCAAGAAGGAGAGTTCTTGGTTTATGTTCAACACAACGGTGGACATCTTACGGAAATGGTCATGGGTCATCATCCCTTTGACGTCTGTGGATGGGAAGGCGCTTTGTACCCTTATACATTTGATATCTCTAAACATCATGGAATCGCTCGAGCGATTCACTCTGCCCCGCCTGCTCACCAAACTTTTCAGTCTGGCCAAGCACCTTATTTTGGATTTTCGATTTGTTCTTTTGTGGGTCAGCCTGAGGGGTGGGATCCTCGCGATGTGGCTGCTCCCTATGCGCACTTTAACGTGGATAGTGATGAGATGATGTTTTTTAGCAATGTAAATTATGGAGCACGTAAAAGTGTGTTGCGTGAAGGGACGATGACTTTTCATCCGTCTGCTTGCCCGCATTCTCCTCACGGCAACGCTGCAGAAAAATCACTCGCTGATCGAGGTAAGATGAGCGATCGCTTGGCTGTCATGTTAGATACTTTTTTTGAGCCTCTTAAGGTCACCGCTTTTGCTGAGAAATATGCAGACAAGGGTTATTCAACCAGCTGGTTCAAGGCTCGTGAGGCGCTTACTTTAAGCGCATAATTTTACGGAAGCCTTAGGGCAGCGGATAGTTCGGGATCAATTGATTGTAATTCTTCGCTTAAAATATCTAAGTCGTAGATTGATTTTTTTTCGAGAAGCTCAGGCAGATATTTTCGGACAATAGCTTTCAGCGTTTCTCTCTGTCCTTCTTGAATAGGTGGACGTGTTTCCAGACCCTTGAGTCCAGTTGTCTCTCTGTTATGCCATCTGAGTGAGTAAATAATCGCTTCAAAGGGGTCATGTGATTCGTCGATCATTCGAGAGAAACTTTGAAAAGATTTTCTCACTTCAGGGTCGTTTGAAAGATTTTCGAAAGGGAACCGATTGAGGATTTTACGGATCTTTTCTTCTTTGCTTTCTTTCTTGCTGCGCTCAGCGTGATCTTTCTCAGTTTTATCTCTCTCTGTTTTGTTTCTAGCTTCTGAGGTTTTTGTTTGGGGCTGTGCGCTTCTGCGTCCACTCTCAGGATTGAGAAGGTCGTATCTTCCTCGTTTGTCGGGGTTGTTTAAGGTTTCGTAGGCTTCGTTTAAGTTTTTGTGCTCTAAGCTAGGATCGTTGCCTGGCGTTTTATAGCCAGTGTCGCCATGCACTTTTGTCACAAGCAAGCGAAAAGCTTTTTTGACATCTTCTTGTGAAGAGTTTTTAGAAAGGCCTAATCTTTGATAAAGGTCTTTGGATAGAAGATTGTTGTTTCTTAAGTGCTGGATGCAGTTTGTTTCATTTAACTGGGCTGTAGATTGAGCAAGGAGAGAGTTGTTTGCGCCTTGAGAAAGAATTGCTGCGAGCAAAAGAGCTACTTTCTGAAAAGCTTTTGACACCAATATCTTTTCGTTAAAATTTTGTAAAACTTTAACGTTTCTAATTCACTTATTTAACGAACGGGATAAATCCAGTTGCTCTCGGGAGCTTTGTTTTTTCCATGTTGGATATCAGTCAGGGTTTTATATAAAAGCTTAGAAATAGGACCCGCTTCAGAGCTTGATCCAAGATTTAAGTTTTCGTTTTTCCAACCCAGTTGAGAAATGGAAGAAATCGTCGCAGCTGTTCCACAGGCAAAGGCTTCGGTAACTTTTCCATGCTTAATTTTTTCTGCAACATCGTAGATGGAAAGTTCTTCTTCGCTGTAAGGAATGTCTAAGGCTTTTGCAAGGCGAAGGATGCTGTCACGAGTGATTCCGGCAAGGATTGTATCTCCAAGAGGAGGTGTTTTGAGTTTGCCTTGATCGACAACGAAGAAGTTCATACCACCGAGTTCTTCAATGTTTGATTTTTCACGAGCATCAAGAAAAAGGACGTTCGAAAATCCTTCATTTTTAGCTTCAAGAATGGCTCTGAGGCTCGCTGCATAGTTGCCGCCAGTCTTGGCGCTGCCCGTTCCTCCGGGAGCTGCGCGTGTGTATTTGTCGCTGACTTTTATCTTCACTGAAACAGGTTTATCTGAGGAAACGTCCTTGAAATAACCTCCAGCAGGAGAGGCAAGAACAAAAAATTCAAATTCTTCGGAAGTTGCAACACCCAAAGATTCACTTGTTCCAATCATAGTGGGCCGAAAATAAAGTGAGCCAGGTTTTGCGGGAACAAGGTGATCGAGTTGTTTAGCCATTTTAGAAATCATTTCCATGAATTCAGCTTCTGGAAAATCGGGCATGGCCATCAAGCGCGCAGAATAATTGAGGCGTGCCCAGTTAGCGTGAGGTCGAAAGAAGGCAACGCTCCCGTCAACTTGACGAAAAGCTTTCATG